>NZ_JBEOZU010000017.1:0-141585 GCF_040298185.1 Streptomyces sp. NPDC001634
GCCGGGGTCTGCTTGCCGTCGTCGGTGGATTTGGAGCCGTACCCGCAGGCGGTCAGCAGGAGCGGGAGCGCCGCTATGACGGCGAAGGTGCGCAGAGTGGTGAGCGGTCTTGCGGCAGACACGGAGGTGTCCTCTCAGGGCAGGAGGGGTGATCAAGGAGGTGTGGAATGGCGTGCTGAGGTCTCAGACCGGCCGACAGATGGAACTGGACGTACGGCCGAAGTCGATGTGACGACGCGTGGTCAGCACGGGCAGCACCCGGTCTGCGCAACTGAGCGCTCCCACGGCCACCCCCTGATCCCTAGTTTTCCTACCTGGCTGCTAGGGATCGTGGCAGAAGGTCGCACTCATCCCAAGATGGTGTTCATATGATGGACGATGCTATCTCAATATTCGGGATAGATGGCGATTGGCCCAGCGTGTCAGCGGTTTTCTCAGACGCTCGGGATCGCTCACGCGTAGCGGAGAACTGATCGGCGACCCGCTCGATGTGCCGACCAGATCCTCCCGGTGCTCACCGAGGCCGTACAGGAAGTGCGTCCGGGCGCCGAGGTCCGGGTGCGGATCGACCGCTCGGCCCGGCTGCCGGATGCTGTCGACCGCGGCGAGATCGACCTGGCCGTCTACGTCACCGAGGCGACCGCCGCGGCGGGCACCGCTGCGCTGGTACGCCGGCCCCTCCGTTACGGCGCCGCCGTCGAGGCGGTCCGCGCGCTGCTCGCTGCCCGCAAGACCGACCGCGTGGCCTGATCGCACGGGTGGCCCGGCGGGCCTTCTCATGTGGTGAGACGTTCTGGCGTGGGTGGAACGCGCCCACTTGACGGGGCTCGGCCGTGGCTCGACACTCCAGTACGGGAAATCATAGTGAATTGGTAGGGAAAGATGGACTGTTCTGTGCTGGATCTCGGCCGTCGAGCCGTCCGCATCGCCGTCCGTCCGCTGCCCCTGCTGACGTCCCGGCGCCACATCGATCTCCTGCGCGTGTGCAGTGCGGCGAGTTCCCCGCACGGTGAAGGCTCCACGCCCACCCGCGCCTGATCCTCACGCCAGCACCGCATCCCGGCCGTGCCGAAGCCGCCGCGAGCCGTCGCCCCCGTATGCCCGTATGCCTGCGACCGAGCACCTCAGGGAGACGCATGTCCGCCACATCCCCGACAGCAGTGCCGTCCTTCCGGAGCAGGATCGGCGGTGACGCGCGCAGCGGCTACTACGCCGCGCCGCAGCGCTACCGACTCCACCTCGCGCTGTCCTGTCCGCACTGCCTGCAGATCGCCATCACGCACAGCCTGCTCGGCCTCGACGACACCCTCCCGGTCACGCTGCTGCCCGCCCTGCCCGACGCCTCGGACGGCGGACACCTGGCACTGCGCCCGCTGTACGAAGCCAGTTCGCACCAGTACCCAGGACCGGCCGTGGCGCCGGTCCTCAGCGACAACTGGACCGGGACGATCGTCAGTACCCACACCCCCGACATCCTGCGGGATCTGGCTCGGCGGTTCGGTGGACATGGTCCCGATCTCTACCCCCGCGGTGCCGAGAAGGCCATCGAGACCGTTGGCCGACTCTGCGAGCAGGGCATCACCTGGGCCGCCCAGCGCGCCGGGCAGTCCGATGGCGACCCGGCGGCACGCGACACCGCGCTGGCCACCCTGCTGCGCACGCTGGATGTGCTGGAGTGGAAACTCGCCTCCCGGGAGCACGTGCTGGGCGGTGAACTCACGCTCGGTGACGTCCAGTTGTGGGTGGCGCTCGTGCAGCTGGACACGGTGCACCGCCACCACCTGGACGCCGCCGCGGTGCACCGCATCACCGAGCACCCCCACGTGTGGGCGTACGCACGGCGGCTTGCGGCACACCCCGCCTTCGGCTCCCGCCTCGACCTGGACGGCATCGCCCGCAGGCACCACGCCCACTGCCGTGGCACAGAGGCCGCCGGGGCGGCGGTACAGATCGTGGACTGGATGGCGTGCGCACCGCGCAAGGAGCCAGAGGCCGTGCGACAGCCCGGCTGACCTGATGCGGACGGACGCCTGGCTGCGGCTGTTTCGCGCAACTGCAATACGACCTCCACCGCAGCCCCCGCCCCGCTGCGTAACTGCCCATGACACGGCTGATACCGACGTGAGCAGCCCTTTCCGCCATGGACGCGTCGGCGTCAGCAGACGCTGGGCGTCCAACGAGACCCGGAGTGCCACTGACGACCTCGATTACCACTGACTGGTGTCCCGATCGCAGAACCGCCCCGGGCGGCCGTCAGGCCTCGGGCACGTACTTGTACCCCACGCGTCGCACGGTGACGATCCGCTGCCGGTGGGCCGCGCCCAGCTTTCGGCGCAGACGTGCGATGTGCACGTCGACGGTGCGTCCGTCCCCCAAGTGGGTGTGTCCCCACACGTGCTCGACCAACTGTTCGCGTGTGTGGACTCGATGCGGATGAATCACGAGCTGGGCCAACAGGGCGAACTCCAGGTATGTGAGGTCGAGTTCATCTCCCTCCAGCTCGGCAACATGGCGCTCGGTGTCGATACGGATCGGGTCACCGGCCAGGACCGACGGGCCCGGCGTACGCGTCGGGAGCGGTACGGCGTCGGAGGTGACCGGGTGGATCTGTGGCCGCAGTCCTGCGTCGGCGAAGAGGGCGGCCGGGTCGACATCCTTGGGAAGGAAGACCAGATAGCCGACGAGCGGTGATCCGTCGTCGGGAGGTGTGCGGTCCCCTCCTTCCTCTTGCGTGTCTTCCTGCACAAGATGCAGGCGACGAGGGGCAGCCGACGAGGCGTGGAGCAGAGTGGCGTGATGCGAGGATGCCGACGTCATAGCTGTAGTTCCTTCCCGGCGTATGGGGAGTTGTATGGGGGGGCAGGACGAGGCGCCGAGCCAGAGAGGCGGAAAGCCAGGCGAGCCGGAGCGACTGTTCGATGGGAGGTCGCTGGAGACCCGGTGCGGCGACGGCTCAGCCATCTGTCAGCCCTGCGAGTCAAAGGAGAGAGGAGCGATGGTCGACCAGGTGCGCCGCAAAGCGCCGGTCGCTTCCTAGCCGCGTCGGCAGACGGCGCTGGCCACGCGACGGAAGTCGACGTGCCGGCGGCGTACCAGGGGAAGCTGCGCGCGGGACATGGCCCCATGGTGGGTGAGCGCAACGACGGCGTCAACGTTTCTCTACTAAATCAGTAGGGATGGTGGGGAAATTCACTGAGGTGGGCTGCTGGAAGTGGCGGTTGACGTCTCAGTGGTCCGAACAGCGGCAGTCGGCGCCCAGACAGGGCATCAGATCGGGCGGCATGAGGCGGCTTCGGGAGGACCGGTACAACGGCGGCGTGCGGCCACGGCGCCGGGTCGTGGTGAGGAACAGGATGCCGACAGTGACGACGTAGTCGTGGCCGGTAGCCCGGCGAGGCTCGGGTCGTCGTAGGCGCTCTGGACTCCCAGGAGCCGTACGGAGCAGGAAGCTGGTCGGTCCCGACGCGAGGAAATTCATGACCACGCCCAGGAACACCGCTTCGCCGCACAATGTCACCGCGACGGCGAGGGCTGGAGGCCGAGCCCACGCGGCCACCCGGCGCCGTCTAGCCGACGAGTTCGCTCACGAGTGCGGCGACTTGTCCCACTTCGATGAGGAAACCGTCGTGACCGTACGGGGATTCGACCACCCGGACGTGATCCGCTGTAGAAATCCCGGCTGCCAACTCCGCTTGCTGGGGCAGCGGATAGAGACGGTCAGAGTCGACGCCTGCGACCAGGGTCCTGGCCGTCACACGGCTCAGGGCGGAGCGCGTACCACCTCGGCCGCGACCGATGTCGTGACTGTTCATGGCCTCTGCCAGTGTGACGTAGCTGCCCGCGTCGAAGCGGCGCACGAGCTTGGCAGCGTGGTGGTCGAGATAGGACTCGACCTGGTACCGGCCGCCGTTCCAGGGATCCTCCGTGCCCTGCGGCGCGCGGCCGAAGCGGACCTGGAGTTCCGGTTCGCTGCGGTAAGTGACGTGGGCGAGGCGACGGGCCAGGCCGAGTCCCGCGTGCGGGCCAAGTCCGGGGCCGGCGTCGTGGTAATCGCCGCCGCGCCAGTGAGGGTCGCTGCGGATGGCATGGAGCTGGATGTTCGCCCAGGCGATCTGCTCCGCGCTCGCCGCGGCCGCCGTGGCCAGCAGCAGGAGCGTCGCCGTGCGTGCCGGATGCTCCACGGCCCACTCCAGCGCCCGCATCCCGCCCATCGACCCGCCGACGACCAGTGCCCAGCGGTCGATGCCCAGCGCGTCGGCCAGGTCCACCTCGGCGGCCACCTGGTCACGCTGGGTCAGGAACGGGAAGCCGCCACCCCAGCGGCGTCCATCCGGGGTGAAGGACGCCGGTCCGGTGCTGCCCTGGCAGCCACCCAGCACGTTCGGGGCCACGACGAACCAGCGGTCGGTGTCCAGTGCCCGACCGGCCCCGATGAGCCCGTCCCACCAGCCGGGTGTGGGATGACCAGGTTCGGCCGGCCCGGCGGCATGGCTGTCGCCGGTGAGCGCGTGGAGCACCAGTACGGCATTGGAGCGGTCCGGTGCAAGCCGCCCCCAGGTCTCGAACGCGAGCCGCACACCGGGCAGTTCACCTCCAGCCTCCAACGGCAGCGGGCTCTCCCTCACATGCCATCGGCGGCGCCCCGGAGGATCCCCCTCCCGCCAGGCCCCGGAGGCCGGCGGGAGGGGGACCTCGGAGGTCGCCAGTACGGTGTTCAGGACGCGCCCTTCGCCGCGCGGAAGCCTGCCTCCAGGTCCGCCTTGAGGTCGACGAGGTTCTCGATGCCGACCGACAGGCGGACCAGGCCGGGCGAGGTGCCGGTCGCCGCCAGCTGCGCCTCGTCCAGCTGGCTGTGGGTGGTGGACGCCGGATGGATGATGAGACTGCGTACGTCGCCGATGTTGGCGAGATGGCTGAACAGCTCGACAGCATCGACGAACCGCTTGCCTGCTTCGACGCCGTCCCGCAGTTCGAAGGCCAGGACCGCGCCGGCGCCGCGCGGCAGATAGCGCTGCCCTGCCTCGTACCACCGGTTGGACTCCAGGCCCGGGTAGTGGACGGCGGCGACCTCGTCGCGCTGTTCCAGCCATTCGGCCAGGGCCTGCGCGTTGGCGGAGTGCCGTTCGAGGCGCAGGCTGAGCGTCTCCACGCCCTGCAGCAGCAGGAAGGCCGAGTGCGGGGAGAGGGCGGGCCCGATGTCGCGGAGCAACTGCACGCGCAGTTTGACGGCGAAGGCACCCGGGCCGAGCGCGGGCCAGTACTGCAGGCCGTGGTAGCTGGGGTCCGGTTCGCTGAAGTCGGGGAAGCGGTCGGCGTGCGCGCCGAAGTCGAAGGTGCCGCCATCGACGACGATGCCGGCGATGGTGGTGCCGTGGCCGCCGAGGAACTTGGTCGCGGAGTGGACGACGATGTCGGCGCCGTGCTCGATGGGTCGGAGCAGGTAAGGGGTGGGCACGGTGTTGTCCACGATCAGCGGGACGCCCGCTGCGTGCGCGACGTCGGCCACCGCCCGTACGTCGAGCACATTGCCGCGCGGATTGCCGAGTGTTTCGGCGAACAGGGCCTTCGTGTTCGGCCGGATCGCCGCTCGCCAGGCTTCGAGGTCGTCCGGGTCGTCGACGAAGGACACCTCGATGCCGAACTTGGGCAGGGTGTGGCGGAACAGGTTGTAGGTGCCGCCGTACAGGGACGTGCTGGAGACGATGTGGTCGCCCGCCCTCGCCAGAGTCAGGATGGCGAGGGTCTCCGCGGCCTGCCCGGAGGCCAGGGCCACCGCGGCGACTCCGCCTTCGAGGGCGGCGATCCGCTGCTCGAAGACGTCCTGGGTGGGGTTGTGGATACGGGTGTAGATGTTGCCCGGCTCGGCGAGCGAGAACAGGTCGGCGGCGTGCTGGGTGTCGCGGAAGACGAACGAGGTGGTCTGGTAGATCGGCACCGCCCGCGCCCCGGTCGTCGGATCCGGCGCGGCGCCTGCGTGGATCTGCTTGGTCTCGAACGACCAGGCCGAGGTGTCGGGACCGGCTGGTTCGTCCTCGGGGGTGTGGCCGGCGGTGACGGAGTCGATCGGCTGGCTCATGGTTCTCCCTTGTGCGGGGCGTGCGGGTGCGTGTAGAGACCGCGCGGCTGCCGTCCGGACCGGAAAGAGGGCAGGCCGGAGGAGGGCGCGGCACGATGGTGCAGAGAGCGCGCGAGGTGAAGAGGCGCGGGGTGAAGAGAGGGGGATCAGATGCCGGAGCGCGGCGTCAGCTCACGGCGGAACAACCCGTGGTGGTGACACGCACGTAGTCAACGTGGCGGCGGGTCACAAGCAGGGTCATGGGCTCAGGTAACCACAGATGGTGACGGCGCACCAGCATGACTTGGAAAAGGGAGCGATGCCTCGGGCTCCTCGCTTGCCGGCCGCCCTGGTGTCCGTCTTACCCGTCGGGACGGTCAGTGGACGCACCTGCAAACGTGTGCTTCGATCCGGCCATGGAGACCACTGGCCAGGCACACACGGTGCTGCTCGACCCGTTCTGGGGGAGCCGCCGCGCCGACCAGTTCGACCAGATCTGTCGCTGACCGCCGTGTAACGGCCCCCGCTTGTCCCTCCCGACGCCCCGCTCTCGACGCGCCCATCTCTGCCCTGTCGGCAATCAGCCGCTTACGACCGTTGCCCGGCGCACCGCCGCGTCCGGGCCCGCTGCCGCCGCGAAGGAATCCCATGGCACAGCCCACCGCTCTCCCCGTCATCGACATCTCACGGCGGTGGTCGGATTCGACAGCCTATGGAGCGCGAGGCCCACGCGTGCGGTGTGGTCGTCCTCGTCCCCAACCGGGCGACCTGGCACTACGCCATTGACGACTACGGCGACCGCGCCTACCGCAAGGTCATCGGATTGGAGCCGGTCCGGCAGTCCGCGGCCTGACCGCGTTCGGGGAGGTGACCATAGGAGTTGCCGGTGTGTGCGGTGCACCGCACACACCGGCAGGGTCGTCGTCCTGCTCGACGCCAGGAGTCGCGGACACGATGCGGATTACTCGTCCTGGAACGGTGGGATCTGACGCATGGCCAGCACTGTGCCGTCGCGGCTGATCGAGACCACGCCGTCCCAGCGGCGGTCCCAATATGTCCCGTGCTCTTTGGTCCTCCATGCATGTACGCGGTGCCGGTAGGCCGCGACGTCGGCGTACCGTTTGTCCTTCTTCCTGGTGACGAGGGCGTCGAGTATGTCTTTCGCGACGCCGGAGAAGGCCTGGACACGTTCGCCGTTGAGGCGGAAGACATGATCCGTGCCCTCGAATTTCTCGCCGAGCAGCGTGTAGGCCGTGTCCTGGACGCTGCCGGAGGCGGCGTGCGCGAAGCCCTGGAAGAAGTCGCTGCCCTGGCGTGTGGTGAGGAGCGCGGCGGTGGATTCCCCGTCGCCGGCGAAGGCCGTCAGACCGGCGGCTGCGGCGTGGGCCAGTGCGCGCTGGAACCATGCGTAGTAGTCGGGACCCACCTGGCATCCTGGCTCTGCGGAGTCGGGGGCCTGCCGCGTCCTGGTTTGAGGATGCCGATATCCGGGTTTTTGTCGCCCACGGGCAGGCCGATGTCGGTGGCGGGCGTGTCGTCCGGGATGTGCAGCCAGCCGCCGGGCCGTCGGCAGCCCGACTCGTCTGCCTTTGTGGCCCTGACCTGGGGTTTACCCGGGGCAGGGCCATTTTTTGTTGGGAGGAGGTTCCCGCTTCTACGTGCGGGTTCCCGGGGGTTCCCGCGTGATTGTGCAACGGTTGTGAAATTGGCAGCGGTCGGCGGGGCGTGACTTGGCTCGTCAGACGGAGTGCCGAGCGAGTGCTGCGCAGGTTCGAGCCTTCGGCAGGATTCGAACCTGCGACACTCGCTTTGAGGGTGGGATTGGATCTTTGTCGGGGGAGACCTGGCCATGCCGGGTGGTGCTGTTCTGCCTGTTCAGGCACTTGTCGCCTTGTCGGCCGTGACAGCAGGATTCACCGAATGCTGACTCGTCCGCTCACGCAACGCGAGCCCGAGCCCTCAACGCTTGCGCCAGTCCCTGTGAGGCACGAGAAGGGTGCTGCCTCCCGACCACTTCGCCCCGCACACGTGGCAGATCACGTACCACTCGTCGCCCGGCGCGCTTTCGTCCATGTGCCCATGCTGCCCCGTCCCAGGGCACTCGTCGGTGACCTCTTCTGGACGCATTTCCTCTCCTCTGTACCTCTTGATCAGGCCGCGTCTTCGGCGGCGACGGCGGTCCTTGATGCAGTCAATGTCTGCGGTGGTGCCGAGGCCGGCCTCGACAAAGATCTGCTCCAGTTCCGACAGATCCAGGGCAGTGATCTGCTTGTTGCGACGGATCTTCTGGACGGCGAGCTGGTCCTGGTAGGTGTTGAGGTAGATACGCCGTCGGTTGGCTCTGACGAAGCCGGGTGGTTGAGTCGTGGGGCCGTTCAGCGGACGGCGCGGAGCATCACGGTGAGGACCGGTGAGGCCGGTGAGGGCTGGCTTTGCCCGATGTCCTCGTAGCCCCACGACTTGTAGAGAGCGTGGACCTTTCCGTCGCCGGCGGCCGGGTTGACCATGAGCGTGACGTACGGCTCGTCGCGTGTGGCGAGGAGGGCGTCGTGGATGCGGCGGGCGGTGCCGGTCTTGCGCCAGGCCGGCCGGACACCGATCTCCTTCAGGGCCACGGCCGGACGCTCGGTGTACTTCTCCGGCGGCGTCGGGCTGGTGCGCTGCCAGTACCGGTCGCCCTGCTCGATGGTGTTGCCGTAGGCGTAGCCGACCGGATGACCGTCCGCGTACGCGAGGACGGCCGTGAACCCTGGTTCGGTGCCGTGCCGGTCGAGGCGCTCGCCGAATGCCGTGACTGCGTAGTTCGGCAGGTGGAGCAGCGGGGCGCGCACGTCGGCGTACACGTCGAGCAGATCGCCGCGGATGGTGTCGAGAGCGGTGAAGGTGCGCAGTTCGGTGGCGGGCGCCGTGGTCATGCGGCCATCCTCCAGGTGGCGGTGTGCTCGGTCCAGGTCTGGGTGGTGGTGCTGCCGGGCGCGGTGGCGCGCAGTGCGGCTCCGAATTCTTGGAGCATGCGCGACACGCGGGCGTGTCGGGTGGCGGCGTCGGCGGGGACTCTCATCGCGGTGGCCGTGGCGGCCTCGGCGTCGCCCTGGGCGAGCTGGGCGTGTGCGAGCCGGGTCGTGGTGATGGCCCGGGACCTGACCATGTGGGGGCGGAGGGCGGACAGGCAGCGGTGGGCGTGGTACTCGGCGGTCGGGTAGTCGCCGAGTGCCAAGTGCGCGGAGAGAGCCAGGGAGTCCAGCTCTGCTTGGTCATAGAAGGCGAGCATCCACACCGGCCGGTAGTCGGCGGGGTCGGCGCGCAGCATGGCGTCCTGGGCCTGCTCGAATGCATGCCGGGTCCCGGTGCGGTCCTGCGCCGCGCCGTGGATGGCTCCCTGCCGGGCCATGGCGAGGGAGGCGAACAGGGGGTCTCGGCGTGTGAGGTGGAGGTTGCGGGCGACGTCGTTGGCGGCCAACGCGTCGGCGGGGCGGCCCATGTGGCGGTACATGGTGCCCGCGTGGCTCCAGATGCGGAACTTGATCGCCTGGTCGCCGGACATCTCGGCGAGGGCCTGGGCCTCGCGCATGTGTGCCTTGGCGACGTCGTAGCGGCGGCCGTCGATGGCGGCCCACATCGCCGAGGAGCGGAAGGCCGCTGCGGAGGCGTAGAGGCTGCTGCGTACGCGCTGGGTGGCGCTGCCGGCGTTCTGGAGGTTCAGGGCCTCGTCGGCGAGCGCGGCGGCCCGCTGTTCAATGCCGAGTTGTCCGCCGTGGCGGTGGTCGCTGGCGATGATCTCAGCGAAGCGCCTGTTCAGGCGGTTGACGTCGCTCATGCCGATACGGCGCGGCGATGCGGTGCCGGGCGCGGCTGCTGCTGCGGCGGCAGCCGCCGCGATGCCGCCGACGAGGGTACGGCGCTTCATGTCGGGGTCCTCCTGCTGCGGTGGGGCCGGGGCGGACGAGGGCCGGCCCCGTGGCACGAACCCTAAAGCGATGGCGGGTAGGCCGCTGACGTCCTCAAGTGCCTTGCGGGTAGCCGATTTGGGCCACGTGACCCGGCCGGCTTTCCAGGCCCGGACCGATGAGCCGTCGAGGCCGCCCGGCCGCCCGGTCAGCCCCTCTAAAGCCCTGTTCACAGCGTCAGCGAGGCTGTTGGAGCTGTAGCCGTGTTCGGCCATCCACGCCTCAAGAACGGTGTTGCGCGTGGTGTCCATTCACGCACGGTAGCTCTCCCGCCCCCTTACCCACCAGGTAAATGGACGGTCAAATCACCCTAGGTACTTCCGCTGAGTGGACAGCTGATCGCCCTAATCACCCTGCCTTGAAAGGGAGTTGTCTTGGTGCCGGTCGCCCGCCACGCCCCACCGTGCGGGCGGCTGTTGACGGCCCGGCCCACCCCTGAGGTTCCCCCGCGGGGGTGGGCCGGGCGCCGAGACAACACGAAGGCTCCACCCTATGACGAGTCTGAGAACACCAGTTGAGGCCAGCTCCGTCGGCCACCCCATGTACAGCCAGAGCTTCCCGTGCGAGCCGTCCACGGCCGGGGTCGGCCGCGAACTCGTCCGGAACGTCCTTGGCGTATGGCACCTCGACGAGCTCGCCGACCGAGCCGCGCTGATCATCACAGAGCTGGTCGCGAATGCCTCCAGGCACACCCCGTGCTCCGAGATCCGTCTTATCTTCGGGCGGCCGAGCGCGACACGGGTACGTGTCGGGGTCGTGGACGGAGAACCGTCGCGCCTGCCGGCGCTCAGCCAGGCCGATGAGGACGACGAGTCGGGTCGCGGACTGCTCCTCATCGATGCCATAGCCGATCGCTGGGGCTACGACCTGCAAGGCTCGGGCAGGCGTCCATGGGGCAAAGAGGTCTGGGCCGAGCTCCGCATCGAGGGCGACGAGTGAGCATCCCAGGCACGGCACCCTCGCCCCTTCCGGATGTCGCCCGACTGCGGGCCCGCCAGCAGATGGCCATGGACTGCGCCCTCTGCGCCCGCCCACTGGGAGCGAGCGGCCGACGGCTGGGCGAGGTACGCCACTGGGGCCTGCCGTTCCAGCTGTGGGCCTGCGCTCCCAACTGCGAGGTCGCCGGATCGACCATCCCGACCATCTGAGAAAGGGGACGTTCTCCCATCGGTCCGATGCAGTGGGACGGGCAGCACGCCCCGCTCTACGCGTGCGAGCCGTGCCTCGACCGCCTCAAGGCCCAGGCACTCGCCTACTTCATGGAGCGGCGACCGGCGCCCGCTTGATCAGCCCCCGACGCACGACTTCCCGGCGCGAGGCAGACAGCCGCGAGGACTTCCTGCGCGGGTCACGTCCCCTCGTGCCGGGCGGCCAGGAACCGTCCAGGGAGCCAACCGTCTGGCAAATCTCCCCATGACGGCACCTGGTGGGCATCCAGCCCAGCAACACACCAATAATCGCGAGGAGTTGAAGCATGACACGCAACACCGTAGTTCCCAGCAGCACCGAAGTCCGCCCGCAGATCCCGGGGGCATCGGACGGCTTCGACCTGGACGTCTCCCTCGTCGAGATCGCCGACCCGGCGGGCCTGGTCAACCTGACCGACGACAACTGCGGGTCCACCTGCGGCGCCTGCACGACCAACGTCGCCTGACCCGAACCCGAGGTCACTTCGGTCTGGTGCCGTCGCGTCCCGGCGCGCGGCGGCACCAGCCGCCCGTCCCCTCGTCTACGGAGGTAGTTGGTGGTTGCTCCGTCCGCAGCGTTCCGAACCGGCTCTACCGCTCTCGTACGCGCCGTGGCCCGGCCTTCGCTGCCGGTTCCTCCGTGCCCTGACCTCGATGACCGCTCGCCCAGCGGTTCGTCTGCCTGTGCGGCGTGGCTGCGCGCGGTGTGGGCGAACAAGGATGTCGCCGAGGCACTACAGCACTCCAGCCCGGTCCTGGCCACGCAGGTACGGGCCCTGTGCACGGCCGAGCATCCTCCCCCGCGGGACGTGCGGCGCGCCGCGCTGTCCGTAGCCCGCTACCTGCTGCGGGCCCAGCACCGGGCAACTCCCTTCGGCCTGTTCGCCGGCGTGGCCACCGCGGAGTTCGGCCCGCAGGCGCGCGCAGACTGGGGCGAGGAGCATGTGGCCGTCGGCCGCGCGGGGGCAGAGTGGCTGGCCGCCGTGGTCGAACGGTTGGAGTCGTGTCCGGACCTCCTCGACCGGCTGCCCGTCGTCGTCAACAACACCGTGACCAGCCGGGGAGACCGGCTCATCGTGCCATTCCAGCCCGACGTCCAGGACGACCGGACGCGCGCGGTCGAGGCGTCCCTGGCCCTGACCGAACCAGTGCGCTTGGTCCTCGCCTCGATCCGGGCGCCGATCCGGGTCGGCACGCTCGTGGACAAGCTCCGGGCGGACTTCCCCGATGCGGGGCTGGAGAAGGCGCGTCGTCTGCTGGCTGAGCTGATCCGGCGGCGGGTGCTGATCACGAGCTTGCACGCGCCGAGCACCGAAACCGACGCCCTCGGATATCTGCTCGGCCAACTCGACGCGATCGACGCCGGAAACCTCGCCCCAGTCGCAGAGACGGTGCGCGAGCTGCACGCGGTCCGGGCGGCCCTGGAGGAGTCCGCCACGCGCGTCGACCGGAACAGGGGCGCGGCGCGCATGCGGGCCCTCGTTCACGGTCTGCGCCGCCACCCCGTCGCGCTTGACCTGCGCTTGGATGCCCAGATCGTTCTGCCGGACGAGGTAGCCCGGGAGATCGAGCGCGTCGCCCTCATCCTGACCCGGCTGAGCACCCGCCCGTACGGGACCGCCGCGTGGAACGACTACCACCAACGGTTCTACGAGCGGTACGGCATCGGCACGATGGTGCCGCTCGCGAAGGCCGTGGCGGACAGCGGTACTGGCTATCCCGACGGCTACCCGGGCACTCCGACCGGCGCGCGCAGGCCCCGCGTCTCCGCCCGGGATGACGCCCTTGTGCGGCTCGCGCAGGCCGCCGCGCTCGACGGCTGCGACGAGGTGATCCTCACCGACGAACTGGTTGCAGCCCTGGCCGTGGGTCCCGACGAGCCCCGGGTGCCACCGCACTTGGAGGTCGGGGTACGGGTGCACGCGGCCGGCTTGGGGGAGCTGCAGCGCGGGCGGTTCCGGCTGGAGATCCTGAGCGTGTCCCGTGGTGCTGGTGTTTCCATGGGCCGGTTCCTCAGCGTCTTGGCTCCAGCCGACGGCGCGGCCCTGGGTGCAGAACTCGCCCACCTCCCGGCCGCGGACGGCAATACCGTGCCCGCACAGCTGTCTTTCCCGCCGCTGCTCCCAGAGAGTGCTCACGTCACCCGCGCCCCGCAGGTCCTGCCGACCGTGATCAGCCTCCAGGAGCACCGTGCCCCGCAGGACGCTGTCCTCACTCCGGAGGATTTGGCCGTGGGGTGCGATGGCCGCCGCATGTACCTAGCCGTCCCCGAGCGAGGCCACCGCGTTGAGGCCGTCGGGATGCACGCGCTGAACCTCCGCACGCACACTCCGCCATTGGTGCGGTTCCTTACCGAGCTGTCCCGCGCCCAGTGCGCGCAGGTCACCGTCTTCGACTGGGGTGTCGCAGCGGCGATGCCCTTCCTTCCGCGCCTGCGGTACGGGCGTACGGTGCTGGCTGCTGCACGCTGGCGGCTGGAGGCGGCCGAGTTGCCCGGCCACATTCGCCCTCGGGCCGAGTGGGACGCTGCCCTCAGCGACTGGCGAGCCCGGCGGCGACTGCCTCGCCGCGTCTGCCTCGTTGAGGACGACCGGCGCCTTTTCCTCGACCTCGACGAGGCCGGCCACCGGACGCTTCTGCGCCAGCACCTCGACCTTACGCGCCTGGCCGTGCTCGTCGAGGCCCCGGAACCGGAGGTGTATGGCTGGTGCGAGGGGCGAACCCACGAGGTCGTGGTGCCCCTCAAGGCAACCCGGCCATCGGCGTGGCCGCCCCTGCCCGCCCCCACCCGAGCCCGTACTCTCTCTCCGGTCCAGATGCAGACCCCCGCTTCCTCGGCAATGCTGCTCGCCGCTCTGTACGGAGACCCCCGCCGCCAAGACGCCCTGCTCTCCCAGCACCTCCCCGGCCTCCTCGAACAACTCGGTAACCCGCCATGGTGGTTCATCCGGTTCCGCGACCCGGACCAGCACCTCCGTGTGCGCGTCGCCCTTCCCGACCCGGGAGCCTTCGCCGAGACGGCCCGCACGGTGAGCGCGTGGGCCGACGAACTGTGCAGAGCCGGCCTGTTGGCCGATCTGCGGTACCCCACCTCCTACCGCGAGATGGGCCGCTGGGGTTCCGGCGCCGCATGGGAGGCGGCCGAGGAGGTGTTCCGGGCGGACTCACGCGCCATCCTGGCTCAGCTCGCGCAGCAACAGCGCCCGAACCAGCGTGCGTTGGTGGCAGCCCAAACCGTCGCCATCGCCTCCGCGTTCCTCGGAAGCACCGAAGCCGCGATGCGCTGGCTGACCGACCACATCCCGCCGAGAGCCCCCGCAGCCGTTCCGCGCCCGCAGTTCACCGAGGCCGTACGGCTCGCCAACCCGTCCGACGACTGGGCGGCACTGCGCGAAGTCCCGGGCGGCGAGGCCATCGTGTCGGGATGGGCAGACCGGGCTACGGCGCTCGCCGCGTACCGCCCGCACCTGCCGGGCCCGGACACCCAGGGCATCGCCGTCGATGACGTGCTGACCTCCCTGCTGCACGTCCACTTCGTGCGGCACGTCGCGGTGAACTTCCCCGAGGAAGAGGTGTGCCTCTACCTGGCACGCGCCACCGCCCTGGCCTGGACCGCCCGTACCACCAGGAGGCCGTCGTGATCGACCATCCCGCGCTCGACCTGGTCGACGCCGTCGCCTCCCAGCTCGCCGATCCCCACACGGCGCCTCTCGGCCCCCGGGAACACCGGCAACACCTCGCTTACGGCCCTCCCGGCATCGCGCTCCTGCACATCGAACGAGCTGCGAACGGCCTCGGACCGTGGCAGCGCGCCCACGACTGGCTTGCCGCCGCTTCCCGCCAGCCGTTCACCAGCGGCCCCGACAGCCACCCCTTCTATGGGGCGCCCGCCTTCGCCCACGCCCTGGCCTGCGCCGCTGACCACCTCCCTGGCTCCTACCAGCGCGCCCTGAACACGATGGACCGACAGATCGAGGTCGACGTGGGCTGCCGTCTCGACGCCGCACACCGCCGCATCGACGCAGGACGCCTGCCGCAGCTGGCCGAGTTCGACACCATCCGGGGCCTCATTGGCTACGGCGCCTACCTCCTTCGCCGCAACCCCGGCAGCCCCACGACGCGCGCCGTCCTCGACTACTGCGTACGCCTCACCGAACCGATCACCCACCACGGCGAGACCCTGCCGGGCTGGTGGACGGAGACAGGTCCCTCAGGGAGCCCGGACAACCGATTCCCCGGCGGGCACGCCAATACCGGCATGGCACACGGCATCGGCGGCGTGCTCGCGCTCTTGGCCCTCGCCGCCCGGAACGGCGTCGTCGCCGACGGGCACCACGCAGCACTGCGCACCATCCTGGCGTGGCTGGACCGCTGGAAGCAGGAGACTGGCAGCGGACCGGCCTGGCCGTACTGGGTCACCCGGGGCGAGCTGCGTACCGGTCGCCTCGCCCCGTCCACGCCCCGGCGACCGTCATGGTGCTACGGCACCGCCGGCCTCACCCGCGCCCAGCAACTCGCCGCGCTCGCCCTCGGCGACACCGACCGTCAGATCAACGCGGAGAACGCGCTCGTGGCCGCCCTCACCGATGCCGACCAGCTCAAGGCCACGACGGACAACGGCCTGTGTCACGGCTTCGCCGGCCTCGCCCACCTCGCCGCCCGTATGGCGGACGACGCCCACCCCTCGACCGTGGGCCGACTCCGTGCCGCGATTCCGGCACTCCTGGCTGCGGTCCACCCGCCGGGCACCGACCCCGACCTCGTGGCCACGGCGCTCATTCAGGACGAGGAACGAGGACCCGGCCTACTCGACGGCGCCGCCGGCATAGCCCTGGCCCTCCTCGCGCCCAGCACCGCCGCACCGCCCCGGTCCGCCTGGGACGCCTGCCTGCTCATCGCCTGATCCACCGACCGAAGGACCCCTATGGCCCCCGACCGCTGGCAGCAGCACAACATCACCTTCGTCGACCGCGAGAGCGCCCGGCGCGCCATCGCCGAACGTCTCGGCCCCGCCCTGATCGATGCCGATGCCGAGGGGCAGCTCACCGGCTGGTGGTTCATGAACAAGCAGCCCTGGCCGCTGCGGTACCTCGCCGACAAACCCTCGCCGACCATTGAGTCGCTACTGAGTGATCTCGTCGGCGACGGCATAGCCGTGTCGTCGCTGACCTGCATCTACGAGCCCGAGACCGACACGTTCGGCGGGCCCGAGGCCATGGAAGCGGCCCACGAACTGTTCCACAGCGACTCCCGCCACCTGCTCACCTACGAGCCGAGCCCGAAGCACCTGGGCCGCCGGGAGACCGCCGTCCTGCTGGCGAGCGCCATGATGCGCAGTGCCGGACTCGACTGGTTCGAACAGGGCGACGTATGGGCGAAGGTCGCCGCCCTCCGGCCGACCAGCACCCCTCCACCACCCGAACGAGCCGCCGAACTGGCCCCGGCCATGCGGAAACTCATGACCACTGACGCCCACGGACTCTGCCGCCCGGATGGCCCGCTTCACCCGCACGACGATTGGGCGACCGCCTTCGAACGGGCAGGGGCCACGCTCGCTGACCTCGCAAACCGCGGCGCCCTCACCCGCGGCCTGCGCGCCGTCATCACCCATCACGTGATCTTCCACGCCAACCGCGCAGGTCTCCTCCGGGACGACCAAAGCGCCCTGTCCAACATCGCACGAGAGGTAATCATGGGAACGAGTGACAACACCGCGCCGCCCACGGAGGCAGCGGCCGACGCCGATAGCGTCAGCGCGGTGAACACCGACACGATCGCCACCCCCAGGGCGGACGCCGAGCGCCTCCGCAACGCCCTGGTCGACCGGCTTCGCGCGGACGGGCACGCCCGCACGCCCGCCGTCGAGACCGCGTTGCGGACCGTGCCACGCCACGTGTTCGTACCCGATGCGTCGCTCGAAGACGCCTACGCCAACGCACCCGTGCACATCAAGTACGACACCGACGGCACGTCGATCTCCTGCGCCTCCCAGCCCGGCGTCGTCGCCCTCATGCTGGACCAGCTCGACGCCCAGCCCGGCGAGCGCATCCTCGAACTCGGCGCCGGCACCGGCTACAACGCCGGCCTGCTCGCAGACCTGGTCGGCAAGAGCGGACACGTGACCACCCTCGACATCGACGACGACCTCGTGGAGGGCGCCCGCGCGCACCTCGACGCCGCCGGGATCACCAACGTCGAGGCCGTGACCCGCGACGGGGCCCTCGGCTACGCCGAAGGAGCGCCGTACGACCGGATCATCGCCACCGTGGGCGCGCACGGCGTGCCACACGCCTGGTTGCAGCAGCTCGCACCCGGCGGCCGGCTCCTCGTCCCCCAGCGTCTCAAGGGCACGGTGTCCCGCTCCATCGCCTACGAACAGCGCGACGGCCGATGGATGTCCCTCAGCAGCGAGATGAACACCTTCATGCCGCTCCGGCGGGGCATTGCCGACGATGACCGCCAAGTCATCCCGCTCAGCGTGGACGGCACCGTCCGGCTCCAGGCCCCCGTCGGCCAGAACATCGACGCCGACGCCCTCGCCGGTGTCCTGGACCAGCCGCGCACCGAGGAGTGGACTGGCATGACGGTCCGCGCCATGGAATCGCCGGAGTGGATGGAAGTGTTCCTCACCTGCTCCCTTCCCTCGGGCCTGATCCGGATGCTGTTCCCCCAGAGCGCCAAGGGCGGTCTGCTCACCGAGGACCCCTACCCCTCGTCGACCGCGGCCGTCGACAAGGGCGCTGTCACCTACCTCGCCCGGCGCCTGTCGAAGGAGAGGACTCCCGAAGGCGACAGGCTCTGGGAGTTCGGCGTCATCGGCCACGGCCCCGGCAGCGACGAGCTGGTCGCGAAGGTTGCCGTAGCCATCCGCACCTGGGACCGGGAGTACCGCGACCGTGAGGCCACATTCGAAATCCAGCCCCTCGCCGCCCCCGCGACCGAGCAGCGCCCCGGCCTCTTCGCTCTCGACACCCCGCTGAACCGCATCGTCGTCGACTGGCAGTGACGCCCCGCGCTTAGGTGCCCGCCAGCAAGCAGCCGGCGGGCACCCTCGCCTCAGCACCCCTCACTCACATCCTGGGGGACACATGGACCCGCACGGACCAGTAGCCCAGCGCTTTCCGCTCGTCGCCCGATTCCGGCCTGCCTGCCCGCCCCTGCCCGAGCGCGTCTGCGGCCTCGTCGAACTCGCCGACACCGCGGTGAAGAAGAGCGATCGAGGGCTCGCATCTGCTGTCTACAACCAGGCCGCGCTCATCGCCTCCGATCTCGACCTTCCCGACCTCGCACGAGAGATGTGCCACCAGCACGCCGCCGCCTACCTCCACGCCTGCCCCCTGCCCGGAATGAGCGCAATCCGCGGACTGGAACCTGTCGTCAATCTCGCCCGCCTTCAGATCCGTGCCGGCCGCACCGATGAGGGCCGTCAGCGACTGCTCGACCTGTATGAGGCCGTCGAGGCGGGCACAGCTGCTCGGTTCGACGGCGTCGCGGTACCGGCGGACCTCACCACGACCGACGAGGGCCACCACGAGGTCAGCGCGTGGCTGTGGCGCGTGCTCCTCGCCGATGGCACGCGCACCCTCACTACCGAGGGACGTTGGGCCGAGGCCCTGACACATATCGAAGCTCACCGCGGCATCGGCAAACGGATGCTCGACGGGCGCCAAGTCGCCGTCCTCGCTGCTCTCGTCACCGGTGACACGACGCGGGCCGCTGCTCTCCTCTCCGACACGACGCCCGGCGACCCGTGGGAACAGGCCGTCACGGCATGCCTGACCGTCCTGTGTCGACACGACGCTGGGCAACCACTCGACGGCCGGCTGACGGACCTGGCAGCCACCTATCTTGAACGGCAGGCCGAACCTGGGATGACTGTCTTCGATATCCGGCTCGGCCTTACCATCCTCGACGCGATAGGTTCCACCGATTCGCCAGCCGCGCATCGCATCGTCGAGGACCTTCACCGCAGGACGACGGACGCCGAAGACGGCTATGCGGCCCGCGAAACGCTGGCGCACTCTCTGTTCGCCGCGATCGCGACCGGCCAGCAAGAACAGGATTGCCGATCCCTGGTGCGTGCCTGCGCCCTCGGGGCAGGGACTATCCCGGACGAAGTACTGGCAGAACTGATGGCGGCTCTGCGCGCCGGCGACAGCGCGATCCGGGACAGCCTTGCACACCCCTCCGATACGGAGAGAGTCTGATGGACGCACAGCCCGGGCTCCTCATGCCCCCGGCAGGGGACGGACCGTGAGGATCTGCTGGGCGTGTCCGACCGGGCCGTCGATGTCGTGCAGGACCGTGCTGGTGAGGCCCTGGCCGGAGGGGCCGAAGGTGACCGTGGTGTCCAGTCCCGTCCATGGGCCTCGTGGTTGGCGGTGGAGGTGGACGGTCAGATCGACGTTGGGGAACATCCATGCGGTGGGCGGCTGCCGGACGGCGATGCCATTGGCGGTGTCGACGAGGGCGAGATACGACGCGAGCGGGCTGACGGGAACGCCGGCGACCAGATCGAGTGGCGTGGAGATCCAGGCGGTCGTACGGCCCGGCCGGGGCGGCGCGAGCGGGCGGACGTCCAGGGAGGCGATATAGCCGCCGGGCCAGATGTCGGACATCGGCCACGAGGCCAGTGACCCGGGCGGGGTGAGCCGGTCGTCGGGGCCGCCCGCGACCGCGGTGGTGTCGGCATCGGCCAGCAACCAGGCGCGGGCCCGGACGACAGGGCGGTCGGCGATCCGTACGACCGCTTCGAGGAGCTCGATGGTCCGCCCGGGACGGATGGTCTCCACCTGGATCTCGCACTCGTCGAGGGCGAGGCGGCCGAGGATGTCGTAGCTGATACGGGAAAGAACCAGGCCGTTGTCCGGGCCTGCTGCCCGGTGGCGGTCGATGGCGTGGACGACGAGCCCGCCCAGCGGGCTGAAGTGCTGCTCGTCCGTGTCCCAGGCCCCGCCCGCGTGTGTCGTCGGCTTGTAGCGGTGGCGGTCGACGGACGCGTAGTAGCTCTCGGGGTTCAACGGGCGCTTCTCCTCGGGAAGGTCAGGGGGATTCAGGGGAGTTCAGCGAAGTTCAGCGAAGTTCAGCGAAGTTCAGAGGGCGTTGAGCAGGACGACGTACACGGCCGTACCGGCACCCACGCTGAGGATGGTGCGGCGGCCGAAGGCCAGGTGGACGCCGATGGTGACAGCGACGGCGAGCAGCACGTACCAGGTGCCGTGCGGGTCGGTCGTCATCGTGCCGTGCAGTGCGGTCACGGCCAGGATGGCGAGGATGCCGACGGGCATCCACACCGCCAGCCGCTGCACGATCGCCGAGCCGCGCAGTCGGCCGAGCACGGCGAAGGGGACGGCGCGCAGGGCGAGGGTGATGGTGAAGACGATCGTCAGGACGGCGATGAGGTACGAGGTGCTAGGCATGCGTGGCCTCCTGGCCGGTGCGGCGGGCAGTGGCGGCGTGGCGGGCCAGGAGCAGGCCGACGAAGAGCAGCAGCGCGGTGAACACGGCCGCACCCGGGGTGAGGACCAGGGCCACGGTGACGCTCGCGCCCGCGAGCAACAGGGACGGAAGCTCCTTGCGGGAGCGGAACGCGTCCAGGGTGAGCACGGTGAACAGGGCGCACAGGGCGAACTCCAGGCCCTTGATCGGCGCCGGCAGTGCCGTGCCCAGGGCTACACCGACCAGTCCGCCGCCGACCCAGTAGGTCTCGCACGCGATCTGCATGGCCAGCAGCCGCGGTGCCGAGCGCTCGTGCTCGGGGAGGGAGGCGTTGACGGCGTATGCCTCGTCGATCATGGCGTAGACGGCGTACGCCTTTCCGATCGGGTGCCTGACCAGGTGGAGCGGGAAGGAGAAGGCGTAGAAGACGTGCCGGAAGTTGACCACGAGGACGGTCAGCGCGACCGCGGCGAGTGGCGTGACGGTGGCCATCATGCCCACGAGCAGCAGTTCCAGGGAGCCGGCGAACGCGGCGAGGGACAGGGCGGGGGCGAGCCACCAGGGCAGTCCGGCCTGGATGATCAGCAGTCCGAGGGCGATACCGAGGGGGAAGATGCCGAGGCCCGCGGAGAAGGAGTCGCGGACGCCCAGCGCTGTCCGGGTTCGGCGGGTGGCCGTGGCCTCCGCAGTGGCCGAGCGGGTGAGTACGTCTTCCTGCACGGGTCCATCGTCTCGTGGAAGCCGTGACACATGGTTGCGAATATTGCCCTGATATTCCTCTCCTGTGCAATATTCTTGCTGTGGACGCGATCGACAAGGCAATCATTGCCGAGCTGGAGCGGGACGGGCGGCTGACCAATGTGGAGCTGGCCCAGCGGGTCGGGCTGACCACCGGGCCGTGTCTGCGGCGGGTGCAGCGGCTGGAGGCCGACGGTGTCATCCGGGGCTACCGTGCGGTGATCGACCCTGCCTCCGTGGGTCGTTCCTTCGAGGTTCTGATCGACCTCAGCCTTGAGGCGCAGGATGCGGAGACGGTCGAGCGCTTCGAGGAGACCCTGGCGCAGGCCGAGGAAGTACTGGAGTTGCGGAGGCTGTTCGGCAGCCCCGACTACTTCGTGCGCGTGGCCGTCGCCGATCTGCCCGCGTACGAGACGTTCCTCAGCCGGCGGGTGATGACCATTCCCAGGATCAGGAACGTCACCTCGCACTTCACGATGAAGACCGTCAAGCCGGGCCGATGAATCGGCCCTCGGGCCCTCGACCGCCACCACCTCGCTGGGGCGTTCGGTGCCGCGCGGTCGCTGCTGCAAGGCGTTGCCCGTCCCGTTCGCCTCGTGGTCGGCGGCCAAGAAACGATAGAAAGGGGATATGAGCGGAGGTTCGGGTCAATCGAGGCGTGGGGTGCCCGATGCGCCCGGGAGGAGCATGGGGGGAGAGACCGGCCTGCGCTCCCTGCTGAGCATGCGCAGCCTTGCCGGCCAGGTCTTTCTCGTGCAGCTGGTGGTGGTGGTGCTGCTTGTCGCCGCCGCGCTGGTGGCTCTCGTGGTGCAGGCCCGACGTGACAGCATGGCCGACGCCCGGCACCGGACGCTCGCCGTGGCGGAGACGTTCGCGCACTCCCCGGGGATCGTGGCGGCGCTGAAGAGCCCCCACCCGACCGCGGAGCTGCAGCCGCACGCCGAGGCGGCGCGCAAGTCCGCAGGTGTCGACGCCGTCATCGTGTACGGGCTGGACGGGATCACCATCACCCACAGCGACCCGCACCAGCTCGGGAAACACATCATCGGCCCTTATGCGCAGGCGGCGGCGGGCAAGCCGTTCACCAGCACTTTCCATGGGTCCCTGGGGCTCTCGGTGATCTCGGCGGTCCCCGTCAGGGCGCCCGACGGCTCGGTCGTCGCCATCGTCTCCGTTCCCGTCAGGGTCGAGAAGCTGCAGCACCGGCTGAACCGGCAGCTGCCGGTCCTGTTCGGCGGCGCCGCCGTGGCCCTCGTCGTCGCCGCGGGTGGAGCGGGCCTGGTGAGCCGCCGGTTGCGGCGGCAGACCCATGGCCTGGGCGCGGCCGAGATGACCCGGATGTACGAGCACCACGACGCGGTCCTGCACTCCGTGCGAGAAGGAGTGCTGATCATCGGCGGCGACGGCAGGCTGCTGCTGGCCAACGACGAGGCCCGGCGGCTGCTGGAGCTGCCGGCGGACGCCGAGGGGCGCCACGTCACCGATCTGGGTCTGGAGGAGGACCTCGGCGAGCTGCTGGCCTCCGACCGTCCGGCCACGGACGAGGTGCACCTGGCGGGCGACTGGCTCCTGGCGGTCAACAAGCGGCCCACTGCACCCCATGGACCGGCCGGCAGCGTGGTGACGCTGCGGGACACCACCGAGCTGCAGGCTCTCTCCGGCCGGGCCGAGCGGGCGCGCGAACGGCTGAAACTGCTCTACGACGCCGGAATGCGGATCGGCACCACGCTGGATGTGAAGCGCACCGCCGAGGAACTGGCGGAGGTGGCGGTGCCCCGGTTCGCCGATATCGTCACCGTCGAGCTGCTGGACCCGGTCCTGCACGGCGAGGAGTCCTCCGGTGCCACCACCGAGATGCGCCGCATCGCGGCCGTGGGCGACGAGAACCATCTCCTCCACCCCGTCGGCGAGCTCATCCGTTTGGTAGATGCCTACCCCTTCTCCGTGGCGGCGGCCGGCGAGCGAGCGGTACTGGAGAGGGACCTGAGCGCCTCCGACGGCTGGCGGGCCCAGGCCCCCGAAAGCGCCCAGCGGATCCTCGACCACGGCATCCACTCCCTGCTCGTGGTCCCCCTGCGGGCCCGCGGGGTGATGCTGGGCATGGCGTGCTTCTGGCGGGCGGACACCTCCGCGCCGTTCGAGGACGAGGACGTGTCCTTCGCCGAGGAACTGGTCGCCCGGGCGGCGGTGTGCATCGACAACGCCCGCCGCTTCACCCGTGAACACAACATGGCGGTCACCCTGCAGCACAGCCTGCTGCCCCGCGGGATGCCCGAGCAGTCCGCCCTCGACGTGGCCTACCGCTATCTGCCGGCCCGGGCCGGGGTCGGAGGCGACTGGTTCGACGTCATCCCGCTGTCCGGCACCCGGGTGGCGCTGGTGGTCGGCGATGTCGTGGGCCACGGCCTGCACGCCGCCGCGACCATGGGGCGGCTGCGCACCGCCGTGCACAACTTCTCGGGCCTGGACCTGCCCCCGGAGGAGCTGCTGTGCCAGCTGGACGAACTGGTCGCCGAGATCGACGCCGACGAGGCCGCCGCCGGGGAGGACGGGCAGGGGATCACAGGAGCGACCTGCCAGTACGCCGTCTACGATCCCGCCTCCGGGCAGCTGGCCATCGCCGGCGCGGGCCATCCGGCACCGGCGGTGGTCCATCCCGACGGGAGCGTGGACTTCCCCCAGGTGCCCGTCTCCCCGCCCCTGGGACTGAGCGCTCGCCTGCCCTTCGAGAGCGCCGAGCTGAGCGTGCCCGAGGGCTCCCGGCTCGTGCTCTTCACCAACGGCCTGATCGAGGGCCACGACCGTGACCCGGACACCGGCCTGGAGGCCCTGCGCGCCGCCCTGACCGGGCCCGACCGCACCCCGGAGGCCACCTGCGCGGTGGTGGTGGAAGCCCTGCTGCCCGACCGGCCGAGGGATGACGTCGCGCTGCTGGTGGCCCGCACCCGGCGGCTCGACCCCGCGCGGATCGCCCGGTGGGACGTTCCCCCTGACCCCGCGGCGGTGGCCCCGGTGCGCACCGCCTGCGTCCGCCGGCTGACGGAGTGGGGCCTGGAGGAGACCGCCTTCACCGCCGAACTCATCCTCAGCGAGCTGATCACCAACGCCGTCCGCTACGGCGCCGAGCCCATCACCGTCCGGATGCTCCGCACGGAGCCGATCAGCGGCTTCGCCGCGGGCACTCTGATCATCGAGGTCTCCGACGGCAGCAGCACCTCACCCCGGATGCGCCGGGCGAACGTCACCGACGAGGGCGGCCGCGGACTCTTCCTGGTCGCCCAGTTCGCCGTGCGCTGGGGCACCCGCTACACGCCCACCGGGAAGATCATCTGGGCCGAACAGTCCCTCCACGGCGGAGCCACGCCGCAGACGGAGGAGGTCGGCGAGATGCTGCTCGATCAGTGGGACGACTCGGCACTGTGACGGGACCCCGGATCGTGCACGGCTGTCGGGGGGCCGTGCGGACCGCCGACCTGTACGGCTGTCGGGGGGCCGTGCGGACCGCCCGACCTGCGCGGCTGTCGGGGGGCCGTGCGGACCGCCGACCTGTACGGCTGTCAGGGGGCCGTGCGTAGCGCCCGACCTGCGCGGCAGCCCGGCGTGCCGCGTACGCTGGCCTCGATGACCACTTCGTGGACGCGGTGGATCCGGTTTCCGGAACCCCACGACCGCGCCGCGCGGCCCATCGCGCGGCGACCACAGCGGCTCGCCCAGCCGGACGGTGACAACTCTCGTTCCACATCCCCACGCCCTGGAGCCGTCGTGACCGTACCCCGTGCCCGAGCAGCGGCCGTCGCCGGCTGCCTGGCCCTCGCGGCACTGGGCCTGCACGGGTGCGGCAGCCCACCGCTCGCCCGGCCCGAGAACCCGGCGATGGCCACCTCCGCCGAGGACGCGGGCGGCATGAGCGCGCTGATCGCGGCGGCGAAGCACGAGGGCGCGCTGCGGGCGATCGCGCTTCCCCGTGACTGGGCCGACTACGGCGGCCTCATCGACGGCTTCGAGAAGAAGTACGGGATCAAGGTCACGGTCGACAATCCGCTGGGCCACAGCCAGGACGAGATAAACGCCGTGCGCAGGAGCGGGAACCGGCCGGACGCCCCCGACGTGATCGACGTCGGCGACACCTTCGCGCGGACAGCGGCGCGGGAGAACCTGCTCGCGCCGTACCGGGTCGCCGCGTTCGACTCGATCCCCGGCAACCAGAAGGACCCCGGGGCCCTCTGGGCCAACAACTACGGGGGCTACATCTCCATCGGCTGCGACGCCAACCGCGTCAAGCCCTGTCCCGAGACCTTCTCCGATCTGCTGAAGCCTGCCTACCGGGGCAAGGTCGCGCTGGAGGGCGACCCCACGCGGTCGCAAACCGCCTTCTCCAGCGTCTACGCGGCCGCGCTGGCGAACAACGGGTCGTTCGACGACATCCAGCCCGGCCTCGATTTCTTCGGGAAGCTCAAGAAGGCCGGCAACTTCAACCCCCTCCCGTCCACCTCGGCAACGGTCGAGGACGGCCGGACCCCCATCAGCATCAACTGGGACTACGTCAACCTCGGCTACGCCGACCAGCTTCGCCACAAAGGCGTGAACTGGCAGGTCGCGATCCCGTTCGACGGCAGCTTCGCCCAGTACTACGCGCTGGCGGTCAACAAGCACGCCCCGCACCCGGCGGCCGCACGCCTGTGGCTGGAGTACCTCTTCAGCACGGAGGGCCAGAACCTCCGGCTGGAGGGCTATGCCTTCCCGGTGCTCATGGACGTCATGAGGAAGGACGGCACGCTCGACACGGCCGCCGCCGCACGGCTGCCCACGGTGGAGGGAACGCCCCAGTTCCCGACGGACGCGCAACTGGAGAAGGCGAGGAACACGGTCGACCAGGGCTGGGCGAAGGCCATGTCCGGCTGAGGGATGCGCGCTGCAGACGGTTATGCGTCGCTACGTGTTGTTCAAGTACGCCGGCACGGCCAGCACCCGGCGGTGTCCGCTGTCGCCGGTCGGCAGGCCCAGCTTCAGGAACACATTGCCGATGTGTTTGCTGACCGCGCGTTCCGTGACGACGAGGGTCCTGGCGATGGTGGTGTTGTCGTGGCCCTCGGCCATCAGTGTGAGCACCTCCCGCTCGCGCGGGGTGAGGGAGTCCAGGCGCGAGCCGCGGCGGCGGGCCAGGAGTTCGGTGACGACTTCGGGGTCGAGGGCGGTGCCGCCCGCCGCCACCCGCTGCAGCGCGTCGAGGAACTCGTCGACCCGGCCCACCCGGTCCTTGAGCAGGTATCCGAGTCCGCTCGCGCCGCCGCCCAGAAGTTCCGCGGCGTAAGACTCCTCCACGTACTGCGAGAGCACGAGCACCGGCAGGCCCGGGATCTTCTCGCGAGCCTCACGTGCCGCCCGCAGGCCCTCGTCACGGAAGTCCGGCGGCATCCGTACGTCGAGCACGGCCGCGTCCGGGCGGTGCTCCAGCAGCGCGGGCAGGATCTCCGGCCCGCTGCCGGCCACGGCCACCACCTCGTGCCCCGCCGACCTCAGCAGCAGGACCAGGCCCTCCCGCAGCAGGGCGTTGTCCTCGGCGATCACCACACGCACGGCAGCTCCACTTCGATCACGGTCGGCTCCCCAGCCGGGCTGCTCACGGCGAAGGTAGCGTCGAGCGCGGCGACCCTGCGGCGCATGCCCAGCAGTCCGGAGCCCGCCGTCTCGTCGGCACCGCCCAGCCCCTCGTCCCGTACGACGGTCCGCAGGCCGGTGCGCAGGCGTTCCAGACGGACCGAGGCCCGGGTGCTCCCGCTGTGCTTGGCGGCGTTGGTGAGGGCTTCGGCCACCACGAAGTACGCGGCCGCCTCGACCGCGGCCGGTGCCCGTACCCCGGGGTCCTCCAGCCCGTCGACCCGCACGGCCACATCGAGTCCGCTGCCGGCTGCCAGCGCCCGGACGGCCCCGACGAGCCCGCGGTCGGTGAGGATCGGCGGGTGGATGCCCCGCACGACGTGCCGCAGTTCGGCCAGCGCTTCCTCGGCCAGGTCCTGGGCGTCGTCGAGCATCTCGCGCGCGGCCTCGGGATCACGGTCGTAGGCGCGTTTGGCGAGGCCGATCCGCATGGACAGGGAGACCAGCCGGGCCTGGGTGCCGTCGTGCAGGTCCCGTTCGATGCGGCGCAGTTCGGCGCCGTGCGCGGTGATCGCGCCCGCCCGGGTCCGGGCCAGTTCTTCGACCCGGACGGCCAGCCGGGCCTTGGGGGAGGGCTTGAGCAGGGCCTCGGACCAGCGGGCGTCCAGATCCGCGAGGCGGCCGATCAGCGGGAGGACGACCGCCCGGCGGTGCAGCAGCCCGCACCCCACACCGTCGACCAGCAGGCCGAGCGGCCACAGCGGCACCGCCAGGACGAACAGCCAGCCGTAGACGTACTGGGCGATCATCCAGCGCAGATCGGTGGCCGTGCCCGGGTCTCGGACGGCCGCGCGGACGCGCTCGCGCGCGGTGCCGGTGAGCAGCTGGTACGCCTCCGGGATCTCCCGGCCGGTCCACGCGGCCACCATCTGCCGCTTCGCCCCGGCTATCCGGCGTATCAGCAGCACCGTCTCGGGCAGCATCCACGCCCCCACCACCGCGAGTGTGGCAGTGGCCGTGATCAGCAGGACGGTGATGAAGAGATACAGGCCGAACGTCATCGCCGCGGCCAGGAACAGCCGGACCGTCGCGCGCGCGGCCTGCCGCACCGTCGTCCCCATGCCGACCAGGCTAGACGCCGTGGCGGCACGGGGTGCGGCAGGCTGCCCGCGGCACGGGGTGTGGCGGGCTGCCCCCGGCGCGCGACGCACGGTTCACATCATGCGCAGCGCCTCACGCGCCCGCTGGACGAAGTCCCGCAGCGCCTG
Organism: Streptomyces sp. NPDC001634; assembly: GCF_040298185.1. Taxonomy (NCBI): domain Bacteria; kingdom Bacillati; phylum Actinomycetota; class Actinomycetes; order Kitasatosporales; family Streptomycetaceae; genus Streptomyces; species Streptomyces sp. NPDC001634. The sequence continues at coordinate 28,232 of NZ_JBEOZU010000017.1, forward strand.
CCAGAAAGGCCCGTACGCCGCGTCGAACCGGTCGGCGGCCTCCCGGTCGCCGTCGAGCATGGCCTCGACGGCCCGGTAGGAAGGGGTGGTGCTGCGCCGCAGCGCCTCGGCCGCGTCGGCGACCTCGGGCGGGCCCTCCAGCGACACGATCCAGGTGCAGTGGCGCAGTGCGCTGTACTCGTCGCGCAGGAGGTCCCGCAACCGCTTCAGCTCCGGCAGGCGCCTGTCGGCGTCGCCGCTCGCGCACAGGTCCGACACCTTCCAGTACAGGTCGCCCATCTGCTGTCCCCGCTCGATGAGGTTCGCGTACGCGGTGCGCCGGGTCTCCCGCAGCCGTTCCACCCGCTGCGCCTGTGTCGTCGTATCGGCCTGGATCCGTGCCGCCCGCGCCGTCCCGAGGCCGCCCACCCAGCTCGCCAGGACCGCCGTGCCCGCGGTCAGCGAGGCGATCCAGAACGCGTTGTCGGCCATGCCGTCCCCCGCCTCCCCCGTCCGGAACTCTGTCCGGGATCTGATTCAGGAGCTCGTAGCCCCGAATGAGCCGGCTCAGAGTGAGCGTCTCCCGACCCTCTCCAGGTGCGCCGCGAAGACCTCGCGCGCTTCCGGGGTCAGGGTACGCAGCGCCACCAGGGCCGTGATCACCACATCGCACAGCTCCGACTGGACGTCGTCCCAGCTGTGCGTCGTGCCCTTGCGCGGGTTCTGGCCCGTCGCGCCGATCACCGCCTGCGCCACCTCTCCGACCTCCTCCGACAGTTTCAGTATGCGCAGCAGCAGACCCTCCGCTCCGTCGTGCGCCCGGTTCGCGTCCAGCCATGCGTGCAGCCGGTCGATCGACTCCCAGAGGTCCGCGGACGTGTCGTGCTCACTCATACCCGCAGCCTGCCATGCCGCGGCTGCTCCTCGAACGGGTTACTCCCGCAACGACGGATACTCCTCGAACAGGGCGTCCTGCTCCCCCTCCGCCCTCTCCTCCTTCTTGCGCAGCCGCTGGTTCTGCGCCCCCACCACCAGGGCCGTGGCAGCCGCCGTCGCCGCGAACGCCGCCGGGACCATCCAGTCGCGGTTCACGGCGTGGCCGAACAGCGCGTCCACCGAGAGCCGGCCGGGGCCCGTCACGGCCAGGCTCGCCGCCGTGAGGCCCAGTGTCGCCGCGTACTCGTAGCCGCCGCTCATGGCGAAGAACCCGTTCGGTACGTGCACCGCCGCCGCTCCCGCCATCGCCCCGGCCGCCGCGGCGCCCGCCGCTGGTGTGGCAAAGCCCAGTGCCAGCAGTGTGCCGCCACCGGCCTCCGCGAGCCCCGCCGCTCTCGCGCTCACCCTGCCCGGCTGGTAGCCGACGGACTCCATGAACTGCCCGGTCCCCTCGATTCCGCCGCCGCCGAACCAGCCGAACAGCTTCTGGGCGCCATGTGCGGCCAGCACGCCGCCGGTGCCCAGCCGGAGCAGCAGAAGTCCCACGTCACGTCGGTCGATACAGGTCACGGTCACTCCCGGGGCAGGCAGCAGGAACGGTTCCCTCCGCGTTCCCACCGTCCCATCACCCGCACCGTCGCGGCCCGTTCGTGACGCCGTTCGGGTGGCGGGTCCGGGGGGACTCGGGTGGCGGGTCCACGGGACCGGTGTGACGCTGGCACACATGACGATTCAGACAGCCAGACTCAGCGACCCGGCCGTCCGGGCATTCGTCACCGCCGTCAACTCCCACGACCGCGAGGGCTTCATGGCGCTCCTTGCACCCGGCGCCACCATGGCGGACGACGGCTCCGAGCGGGACCTCGCCGACTGGATCGACCGGGAGATCTTCTCCTCCCACGGCCACATGGACGTCGACAAGGAGTCCAACGGCGGCCGCTCCCTCATCGCCAGCTACCGCAACGACACCTGGGGCGAGATGCGCACCCGGTGGACGTTCACCATGGACGACGACGGCCGGATCACACGCTTCGAGACCGGACAGGCGTAACGGCCCATCGGGCGCGGGCCCGCACAAGGGCTTGCCTTGAAGTGTGCTCCAACTCCTAGCGTCTTCGGCCATGGAGACGAACAGCACGGCGAACAGGACTTTGGGACGCAGCGGTATCGAGGTCAGCGCCCTCGGCTTCGGCTGCTGGGCCATCGGCGGCGAGTGGAGCACCCCGGACGGACAGCCCCTCGGCTGGGGCAAGGTCGACGACGAGGAGTCCGTACGGGCGATCCGGCGGGCCCTCGACCTCGGCGTCACCTTCTTCGACACGGCCGACGCCTACGGAACCGGGCACAGCGAGCGCATCCTCGCGCGCGCCCTCGGCAAACGGCGGGCCGACGTGGTCCTCGCCACCAAGTGGGGCAACGTCATCGACGAGGAACACCGGCTGCTCGTCGGCAGCGACGACTCCCCGGCGTATGCCCGCCGCGCGCTGACCGCCTCCCTGCGCCGCCTCGACACCGATCACATCGACCTCTACCAGCTGCACCTCTCCGACGCCGAGCCGGAGCGGGCCGCCGAACTCCGCGACCAGTGCGACGAGTTCGTGCGCGAGGGACTCATCCGCGCGTACGCCTGGAGCACCGACGACCCTGCGCGGGCCGCCGTCTTCGCCGAAGGCCCGCACTGTGCAGCCGTCCAGCACCGCCTCAACATCCTCCAGGACGCACCCGAACTCCTCGCCCTGTGCGAGGAGTCGAACCTGGCGAGCATCAACCGCAGCCCCCTCGCCATGGGCCTGCTGACCGGCAAGCACACCGCGGGACGGGCCCTGGAATCCGGCGATATCCGCAACACTCCGCCCGCGTGGCTGCCGGGCTTCTCCGAAGGCGGGGGCGCCGACGCGGAGTGGCTCCGGCGGGTCGACGCCCTCAGGGACATCCTCACCAGCAACGGCCGTACGCCCGCCCAGGGCGCACTCGCCTGGATCTGGGCCCGCAGCCCGCGCACCGTCCCGATCCCCGGCTTCCGTTCGGTCGCCCAGGCCGAGGAGAACGCGGGCGCGATCGAGAAGGGGCCGCTCACCCCCGGGCAGCTGGCCGAGGTCGACCGGATACTCGGGCGGTGAGCGGCCCCGACGAGCGCGCGGATCAGTCCCCCTGACCGCCGTACTGCTGCTGCCCGGCGTACTGCGGGGCCCGGCGCGCCCCGCCCTGCTCGGTCAGCGTGAGCCGGCCCTCCTTGATGGTGGCCAGCCGCGGGGCGCGGCGGGCGAGAGACGAGTCGTGGGTGACCAGGATGAACGTCAGCCCGTACTCGTGCCACAAGCCTTCGAGCAGCGCCATGATGTCGTCGCGGGTGCCCTCGTCGAGGTTGCCGGTCGGCTCGTCGGCGAGCAGCACCTTGGGCCGCTTGACCAGGGCGCGGGCGATGGCGACGCGCTGCTGCTGGCCGCCGGACATCTCGGAGGGAACATGGCCGAGGCGTTCGCCGAGGCCGACCGAGCGCAGCGCCTCCGCCGCCCGCTCGCGTCTGTCCGCCGGCTTCACCCCGAGCGGGACGAGCGCGGTCTCGACGTTTTCCTGCGCGGTCAGCGTCGGAATGAGGTTGAACGCCTGGAAGATGATGCCGATCTTCTGGGCGCGCAGCCGGGTCAGCTTGGCCTCGCCGGTCGTGGCGAGGTCCACGCCGTCCAGTTCGACGCTGCCTGAGGACGGGCGGTCCAGGCCGCCGATCATCTGCAGCAGGGTGGACTTGCCGCCGCCGGTGGGGCCCTGGATGACGAGCTGGTCGCCGTCCTCGATCGAGAGGTCGATGCCGCGCAGCGCCTCCACCGTCTCCTTGCCGCGCGTGTAGCGCTTGGTGACGCCGGTGAGCTTGTACATGGGTTCTCCGTGGAGTCCGTGGAAGAAGGGGTGGGGCGCCGTGGCCTGGGGGGAATCGGACACGGCGCCCCGGTCCGGGGAGGGGTTACTGGACGCTGCGCAGGGCGTCCGCGGGGCGCATTCGGGAGGCGCGCCAGCCGCCCATGGCACCGGCGATCAGACCGCCGGTGACCGCCAGGGCCACCGCGAGCGCGATGGTGGTCACCGAGACCGGCGCGGACAGCGCGATCTCCATCGTGTTCGTGGCCGCCTGCCGGCCGGGGCCGCCGCCGCCCGGACCGCCGCCGGGGCCGCCGCCCATGCCGCCACCGGAGGAGCCGAGCTGCGCGGTCAGCCTGGGGCTGATCGCCGTCACCGCGTACGCGGCCCCGAGACCCAGCGCGATACCGAGGACGCCGCCGAGCAGACCGTTCACGATGGACTCGCCGACAACCTGACGGGTCACCTTGCGGCCCGGCCAGCCGAGCGCCTTCAGGGTGCCGAACTCGCGCACCCGGCGGGAGACGGCGGAAGAGGTGAGCAGCGCGGCCACGAGGAACGCGGCGGCCAGGACCACGATCGACAGCCACTTGCCGACGCCGGCCGCCAGGCTGGAGGCGGTGGACAGCGAGCCGGAGACGGTGGAGGCGAGGTCGGAGGAGGTGGTGACCGTCGTGCCCGAGATGTTCTTCTGGATCGTCTTCTTGACGGTCGCGATCTGCTTCGAGTCGGTCGCCTTGACGTAGATCGTGGTGACCTTGTTCTTCGCGTCGCCCAGCGTCTGCGCCTGCTTCAGCGGCAGATAGACGTCGGTGGTGGACTCGCTGCTGTCGGGTGTCGCGATGCCGATCACGGTGTACTTGGTGCCGGAGATCGTGAAGGTCGAGCCGACCTTGTACTTCTTCTCCTTGGCGTACGACGTGCTGACCACGGCGACCTTGGCGTCGGTCTGTGACGCCGTGAACGTCCTGCCCGAGGTGATCTTCATCGCGGCGAGCGGGCCGAGGGCCTGGTTGGTGACGTCGACGCCCGCCACGGAGTAGTTGTTGACGTCGAAGGAGGCGCCGCCGCCCTGGACCTGCGGCTGGCCGCCACCGTTGCCGCCGCCTCCGCCACCGGGGCCGCCCTGCTGCTGGGAGCTGCCGGACGACGTCGACGTCTTCGCCTTGCCCTGGGTGAAGGAGCCGTTGACCTTGGTGACGTTCAGGCTCAGCGCGCCCACCGCGCTTGCCACGCCCTTCTGCGAGGCGACCTCCTCGACCAGCGATGACTTCAGGGCCTGACCACCCTGCGTCACCTGGTCGGAGCTCTGCTTTGTGCTGCTGTTCGACTTGGCGTCGAACTTGAAGGCGGGTCCCTGCGAGTTGTTCCCGGATGGCGCAGACATGGCCTTGGTGACCGTCATGTCGGTGCCGAGCCCGTACAGCGACTTCAGGACCTTGTCCTGCGCCTGTTGCATACCGGCCGACACCGAGTTGACGGTGATGACCAGCGCGATACCGAGCGCCAGACCCATCGCGATGACCAGAGCGGCCTTCTTGCGACGGCTCAGCTCGCGTCTGAGATAGATGCCAAACATCCCGTTCCTCGAAGGTTCTTGGCGCCCGCTGTGGGCGCGGCCACAAGCTAGGGAGAAACCTTTGAGCCACCCTGAGGAAGGCATGTGCGTGGGGTGAGAAAGTGACGCCAGGGATCAGAATTCCGTAAGACAGCCGATTCCTAAGTCGTTCAGGGTGTAATGCCAGGAAACCCCTGTTCAGTGGGTGGTTGGTGAAGAGAGGCGGGCCCGCCCGGCGTGTTCCTCCTGGTGGGACGGTGGAGGGGCGCACAAGGGCGGGCCCGCGTAATGCGCGCCTTCTTCGCCGTCCTCTTCGCCACGGTTGTGACCCCATCATGACCGGGCTTTTGCCGCGCTTTTGTCACCCCGCTGTGTGCCGCCGCTCAGTCGCTTTGTACGGTCCCGGGATATGCGTGCTTTTTCTCCGCTCTCCCCGTGTGCCGCGCGGATGTCCCGCCGCGCCGTGCTCGGGCTCGCCGCCGTCGCGCCGCTCACCCTTGCCGCACCCGCGTCCGCTGCCACGACCATCGGCGGTGAGCGGCTGGCCCGCTCCGGCGTCCAGGTGCAGCGGGCCGCCGACCTGCCGAAGAAGCTCAGCGCCCGCTCCTGGCTCGTCGCCGACCACGACAGCGGCGAGGTGCTCGCCGCGTACAACGCGCACCAGCGGCTGGCGCCCGCCTCCACGCTGAAGATGCTGTTCGCGGACACCGTGCTGAAGAAGTTCGAGCCGACCCGGACCTACAGGGTGACCGACGCCGACCTCGCGGACGTCCCGGCCGGATCCAGCCTGGTCGGCATCAAGCCCGGAATCACCTACACCGTCGAGCAGTTGTGGCTCGGCGTCTTCCTTCGCTCCGGCAACGACGCCGTGCACGTCCTCAGCCATATGAACGGCGGGATCGCCCGGACCGTCGCCGAGATGCAGGCCAGGGCGGAGGACCTGCAGGCCCTGGACACGCATGTGGTCAGCCCGGACGGCTTCGACCACCCGGGGCAGCTCTCCTCCGCGTACGATCTCACGCTGTTCGCCCGCCACGGCCTGAAGAACAACGACTTCCGCGGCTACTGCTCGACGCGGACCGCCGACTTCCCGGCGGGCGGGAAGAAGACCTTCCAGATCCAGAACACCGACCGTCTGCTGACCGGCGCGTGGGGCCTTGGCACGTACCGGGGGCTCATCGGCGTCAAGAACGGCTACACCAGCAACGCCGGCAACACGTTCACCGGCGCCGCCACCCGTGGCGGACGCACCCTCCTCGTGACCGTCATGCATCCCCGGCCCGGTGGCAACGGCGTCTACCAGGAGACCGCCGCCCTGCTCGACTGGGGCTTCGCACACGCGGGTACCGCCGAGGCCGTGGGTACGCTGGTCGATCCGCTCAGCGAGGGCGGGGTGAAGGTGACGCCCTCGTCGACGGGGGGCGCGCGGAAGGGGGCGGCGGGCTTGGAGGCCTCGGCCGCCAAGAGCGGCTCGTCGTGGGGCCTGGCCGGCGCGGCCGGGGGAGCGGCGGCACTGCTGGCGGGCGGGGCGTACGCGCTACGGGTGCGCCGGCGCAAGGGGGCGACAGCGACGGACGAGGGCGGTCAAGAGCACTGACGCATGGGCAGCCGTTCCGCGGTCCGGCGCGTACCCCGCGGTCCCTCGCGAGGTCCACCCCCTGCCCGGACCGCGGAACGGCTGCCGCCTCCCCCCTTTTGATGTGGTCCCCGGAAGCTCCATGCTCCAAGTGTGAAGCTCTGGTGGAGGAGATGTTGAGCATAAGCCCGTCACGTGCAGAAATCGTGCGGAGTTAGATATTCCGATTGTGCAGATTGGGCCACTGTCGAGGCGCGGCCCCCGTCAGCCGCGCCCCACGTACGGCATCGTCGTGGCCAGCACCGTCGCGAACTGCACGTTTGCCTCCAGCGGCAGCTCCGCCATGTGCCGTACCGTCCGCGCCACATCGGCCACGTCCATCACCGGCTCGGGCGCGACCTCGCCGTCGGCCTGGAGTGCTCCGGTCCGCATCCGCGCGGTCATGTCGGTCGCCGCGTTGCCGATGTCGATCTGCCCGACCGCGATGTTGTACGGCCGCCCGTCCAGGGACAACGACTTGGTGAGGCCGGTCAGCGCGTGCTTGGTGGCCGTGTAGGCGACGGAGTGCGGCCGGGGCGTGTGCGCCGAGACGGACCCGTTGTTGATGATCCGCCCGCCCTGGGGGTCCTGCCCCTTCATCTGCCGGTACGCCGCCTGCGCGCACAGGAACGCCCCGTTGAGGTTGGTGTCCACCACGTGCCGCCAGTCGTCGTACGGCAGTTCCTCGACCGGCACCTCGCGGGGCCCGTTGATCCCCGCGTTGTTGAACAGCAGGTCCACCCGCCCGAACCGCTCCACGGTGGCGGCGAACAGCGCGGCGACGTCCGCCGGCTGCGACACGTCGGTGCGTATGGCGACGGAGGCGCCCCCGGGCACCAGAGCCGCCGTCTCCTCCAGCGTCTCGGGGCGACGCCCCGCCAGGGCCACCGACCAGCCCGCGCCCAGCAGTTCCACCGCGACCGCACGGCCGATCCCGGACCCCGCGCCGGTCACCACCGCGATCTTCGATTGCCTGTCATCCATGGCCCCGCAGCCTACGAGCGGCCGCGCGACCCGCGGGTCACGCCTCCCCGGGGTGTCCGCCCCTCGGTACACGGCCCCGGCCACCCCGTTCGAGCTGAGACCATAGGGGGCGGACCGAATGAAGAGGGAGCGGCAGATGCCCGAGCGTGGCTGTACCACGCACGACCACAAGGAGCCGGAAGGCCACATAACCGAGGCGGCACCCGCTGTCGTACCCGACAGCCGAGGCGCCGCCCTCCGCCGTACCGGTCTCCTCGTCACCTTCATCCTCGGCGGGCTCACCGCCACGCCGCCGCTGGCCATGGACATGTACCTCCCGTCCCTCCCGGAGGTCACGAAGTCCCTGCACGCGCCCGCCGCGACCGTGCAGCTCACCCTCACCGGCTGCCTCGCGGGCATGGCCCTCGGCCAGCTGCTGGTCGGCCCGATGAGCGACAAGTGGGGACGCCGGCGCCCTTTGCTGACAGGCCTCGTCGTCTACGTCGTCGCCACCGTGCTCTGCGCGCTTGCGCCCTCGGTGGAGGCCCTCGTCGCCTTCCGGCTGGTGCAGGGGCTCGCGGGCGCTGCCGGGATCGTGATCGCTCGCGCCGTCGTCCGTGACCTGTACGACGGCGTGGCCATGGCCCGGTTCTTCTCCACCCTCATGCTGATCTCCGGGGTCGCACCGATCGTCGCGCCGCTGATCGGCGGCCAGATCCTGCGCGTCACCGACTGGCGCGGCGTGTTCGTCGTCCTCACGGCCGTCGGGGCCGCGCTCACGGCGCTGGTGTGGGTGAAGTTGCCCGAGACGCTCCCGCCGGTCGAGCGGCACGGCAGGGGAGTCGGCGAGGCCCTGCGCTCCATGCGGACGCTGCTGGCCGACCGCGCCTTCACCGGCTACACCATCGCGGGCGGCTTCGCCTTCGCCGCGCTGTTCGCGTACATCTCCGCGTCCCCCTTCGTGATCCAGGAGATCTACGGCGCCTCCCCGCAGACCTTCAGCCTGCTGTTCGGCCTCAACTCCGTGGGCCTGGTGATCGTCGGGCAGATCAACGGCAAGGTCCTGGTCGGCCGGGTCAGCCTCGACAAGGTGCTGGCCGTCGGCCTTGCGGTCATCACGCTCGCCGCGACCGCGCTGCTGCTGATGTCGACGGGTGTCCTGGGCGAGGTGGGCCTTGCCCCGGTGGCCGCGGCCCTCTTCGTCCTCATGTCGGCGATGGGCCTCGCGATGCCCAACACCCAGGCACTCGCCCTGATGCGCACCCGGCACAACGCCGGTTCCGCGTCCGCGCTCCTCGGCACGTCCTCCTTCCTCATCGGTGCGGTCGCCTCACCGCTCGTCGGGATCGCCGGTGAGCACACCGCCGTCCCGATGGCCGTCGTCCAACTGGCGGCCGCACTGGTGGCCGTCGCCTGCTTCGTGGCACTGTGCCGTCCCTGGAACGGACGAGCAGCCGAGAAGTTGGGGGAGGAGAACTGACCGCACCGAGACTGCGCATCGACACCCCGGCGAAGGCCGGGCTCGATCCCGAGGAACTGCGTCTCCTCGTACGCGAGATCCGCGACGCCGTCGGCGGACGGCGCCCCTGGGCGGCGGGCGCCGTGGTGGTCGCCGGGCGCGGCCCGGTGATCGCCGTCGAGGAGGCGGTGGGCTGGGCGGTCCGTTACGCCGCGTACGACGCGGAGGCGGACCGAGGGGTGGAGCTGCCGTCGGCGGCCAGGGTGCCGATGACCGTGGACACCCCCTTCGACCTGGCCTCGCTCACCAAGCTGTTCACGGCGGTCGCCGCGATGCAGCAGCTGGAGCGCGGCACGCTCGGCATCGACGCACGCGTGGCCGCGTACCTGCCGGACTTCCCTGCGGCGGCAGAACACGGGATCACTGTGCGGCAACTGCTCACCCACACCTCCGGGCTGCGGCCCGAACTCCCGCTGTACGACTGCGAGTCGGACGCGGCACGGCTCGCGCTGCTGCGCGCGGAGGCGCCGGTGGGCGTGCCGGGCACGTACTGCTACTCGGACCTGAACCTGCTGCTCCTGCAGTACGTCCTGGAACGCATCACCCGCCGCAAGCTCGACGTCCTCGTCCGCGACGGGATCACCCGGCCGCTCGGGATGACGGCGACGCGCTTCGGGCCGTGCCCGGGCGCGGCGGCGACGGAGGACCAGCGGCGGCCGTGGGCGAAGGCGGACCGGGGGATGCTGAGGGGCGTGGTCCACGACGAGAACGCATGGGCGCTCGGTGGGGTGGCCGGGCACGCGGGCCTCTTCTCGACGGCACGCGACCTGGCCGTCTTCTGCCGGGCGCTGCTGGCCGGCGGCTCGTACGGCCCTGCGCGCATCCTGGGCCCCGACTTCGTCGAACTGATGCTCACCCCGCCAGGGCTGGGCTTCGCGGTCGACCAGCCGTGGTTCATGGGCGGGCTGTCGGGGCGGGGCGCTGCGGGCCACACCGGCTTCACGGGCACGTCACTGGTCCTGGACCCGGCGACGGACACATTCCTGGTCCTGCTGGCGAACACGGTCCATCCACACCGCCGGCCCCCGGACAACCGGCCGCGGGTGGCGGCGGGGGACCGGGTGGCGCGGGCGGTGCGGGGGACGTGAGGGGGGGTTTCGGGGGTTGGCGCTGCTCAGGCGGGCGAGCGGTGCTTTCGGGTGTGAGCGCTGCTCCGGGAGGTGAGCGGTGCTTTCGGGTGTGAGCGCTGCTCTGGGGGGTGAGCGGTGCCTTCGGGTGTGAGCGCTGCTCCGGGAGGTGAGTGGTGCCTTCGGGTGTGAGCGCTGCTCGTGGGTGTGGGCACCGCTCCCGGCTGTGAGCACTGCTCGCATTGGGCGCGGTGCACATGGTGGTGGATGCCGACCTCGACGGAGAGCGGTGCTCTAGAGAGCGAGCACCGATCTTCGGCGTGAGCACCGATCTTCAGGCGTGAGTGCGGGTCTTCAGCGTGAGCACTCATCTTCCGCGTGGCCACCGGCTTCCCGCGCCACCGCCACAGCCCGGCGTGAGCACCGCTCTCCGACGTGAGCACCGATCTTCAGGCGTGAGTGCGGGTCTTCAGCGTGAGCACTGATCTTCCGCGTGGCCACCGGCCTCCCGCGCCACCGTCACTGCCCGGCGTGAGCACCGCTCTCCGACGTGAGCACCGGCCGCCCGTCGGCGTGAGCACCGCCTCCGCCGCGAGTACCGCCCTCTTGCGTGAGCGTCGCTCTCCGGCGTGAGCGCCACTCTCTCGCGTGAGCGCCACTCTCTCGCGTGAGCACCGCTCGCGGACGTGAGCACCGCCCTCCACCGTGAGCACCGCTCACACCCCCGCCCCGCCCATAGAATCAGCACGTGAACGCCCCCGTCTCCCCAGCCGACACCCTCCGTGCCGCCCTCGCCGGGCTGCTCGACGGGCTTCCGCCCCGGCAGGCCGCTCAGGCCGTGGAACGGCTGATCGCCAACTACCGGGGGCGGACCCCGACCGACGCGCCCGTGCTCAGGGACCGTTCCGACGTGGTCGCGTATGCCGCGTACCGGATGCCCGCGACGTTCGAGGCGGTCCGCGCGGCGCTGGACGCCTTCGCGGACGCCGTGCCCGGGTGGGCGCCGACGAGTCATGTGGACGTCGGCGGCGGCACCGGTGCGGCTACCTGGGCCGTGAGCGCGACCTGGGACGGGGAGCGCCCGGTCACCGTGCTGGACTGGGCCGAGCCCGCGCTCGCGCTGGGCCGGGAGATCGCCGCCGCCAACCCGGCGCTCAAGACCGCCGAGTGGCACCGCTCTCGTATCGGATCGGCGCTCACCATAGAGAGCACTGATCTCGTCACCGTCTCGTACGTCCTCGGCGAGCTGACCGACGCCGACCGCGCCTCGGTAGTCGACGCCGCGGCCACCGCCGCCCAGGCCGTCGTGATCATCGAACCCGGCACCCCGGACGGCTACACCCGCGTCATCGAGGCCCGCGACCGGCTTATCGCAGCCGGCTTCCACATCGCCGCCCCCTGCCCGCACAGCGCCGCCTGCCCCATAGTCCCCGGCGAGGACTGGTGCCACTTCTCCGCCCGGGTCAGCCGTTCCTCGCTGCACCGGCAGGTCAAGGGCGGTTCACTGCCGTACGAGGACGAGAAGTTCAGCTACGTCGCCGCGGCCCGTTTCCCGGTGACGCCGGCCGCCTCGCGGGTCGTGCGCAAACCGCAGATCCGCAAGGGCCAGGTGCTCCTCGACCTGTGCAGCCCGGACGAGTCCCTGCGCCGAGACACCGTGACCAAACGGCACGGTGTGCTCTACAAGGCGGCCCGCGACGCGGACTGGGGCGACGCCTGGCCGCCGCCCGGCCAGGACCAGCCGCCGCAGCCCGGCGCGCCCTCGCCCACCGGCCGGCCGGACACATCGCGCGAAATTCCGCAATAACCCCTGATCCAGGTCCGCGGTTGGCATCGCCCCAGGTACCCCGGATGTGGACTCCGGTCATCCGAGGCGCAGGATGGTGGGACCATAGGGCATGCTTCCGGACCACGGCAGTGAGGCGAGGGGATAGATGAGCGCAGAGTTCGGCCGCCGCACGAGCGGGCAGGGCAGGATCTCCCAGTGGCTGCGCGGACGTCGTCCCGCCCGTCTCGAGGAGGACGCCGGCGACGGCGGCCGTGAGGCGATGCTGCTGGCCGCTGCCGCCGCCGGGCTGCCGCTCGCGCCTGCCGCGCATCCCGCCGGCTACCGCTGTTCCTGCGACCGCGTCGGCTGTCCCACGCCCGCCCGCCATCCCGTCTCCTTCGCCTGGCAGACGCAGTCCACCACCGACACGGCGCAGATCGAGCGCTGGGCCCGCCACCAGCCGGAGGCGAACTTCATCACCGCGACCGGGATGGTGCACGACGTGCTCGACGTCCCGCGCGAGGCCGGTGACGAGGCCCTGGAGCGGCTGCTCGGCTCCGGCGTCGAAGTGGGGCCGGTCGCCACGACCGGTGACGGGCGCATGCTGTTCTTCACGCTGACGCGCGGTACACCCGAGGACGAGGACGAGTGGTGGCCCTGCGCACTGGACTGCCACCCGGAGACGATGGACGAGCACCCGGGGCTGCGCTGGCACTGCCGGGGTTCGTACGTGCTCGTACCGCCAGCACGGCTGCCCGGTGACCTGACGGTCGCATGGGTACGGGGCCCGGAGCACGCGCTGCCGGACCCGCTGAGCCTGCTGGAGGCCCTCACGGACGCATGCGCCCGGTATGCCGGGGCCGCCTCCGAGGACCGGCTCGCCGGTTGGCCCCACCGGTCCTGAGCCCCGGCGCCGCCCTTACTCCCCTGTGGCCCCCGTCAGCCCCTCCACCCGGCTCAGGAACTTCACCTGACCCTTCGTCGGGTCCAGTACCGCCTGGTTGGAGACGAACTCCAGCGTCAGGGACTGGTTGGGCTCGCCGGTCAGCAGGGCCTTGATGTTGGGGTCGGTGATGTTGATGTTCACGCCCTGCGCGGCTGTCTGCTTCTCGTAGTGGCGCGTGGTGAAGAACACCAGTGCGCCGCCGTCCGTGGTGCGCAGCCCCACCGGGGCGTAGTCGCCGTTCGTCAGGGGCTCGTCGATGTACTGCCGGGCCAGACCCGGCCGACGTGCGTTCTCCTGCCGGGTGGCCCGCCACTGCGAGGTGTGCGTGCCGGGCGCGAAGGTGTTCCCGCCGTTCTGCAGGTATGTCGTGTACGCCGAGGAGAGCTTGCGCGGCTGCACGGCGAGCGCCGCGTCGTCCTTGGTGACGGGCTCGGCCCGGCCGTCCTTGTCGGTCTTGAACGTCGGTACGTCGCCCGCCGCGAGGATCGTCAGATACGACACCGCCCACACCTTGTTGGGGTCGGAGCGCGTGAAGACGAGCAGCCAATGGGCGTCCGCGCTGCCCTTGTTGGCGCGGGTGTCGGCGACGAACCAGCGCGGCCAGCCCGCCTTGGCGGGGATCGTGAACTTCGCGTCCGTCAGCTTGAGCGGGACGTGGCTGGGGTTGCCGCCCGGGTTGGTCTTGTGGCCCGCCTCCAGTTTGCCGCGGTCGATGTCGGCGAGCGCGCCGGTGACCCGGTCCGCGTCCAGGGACCGGTCGTTCGCCTTGTCCGCCTTGTTGTACGCGGCGGTGAAGTCCTTGAGCGCACGAGCGGCCTCGGCACGTGTCGCCGTCGGTACGACCTCCCGCTCGCCGTGGACCACCACGCAGCCGCTCGCCGTCACGGACAGAACGGCCGTCGTCGCCGTTGCCAGGGCGAACCGGTGCAGACTACGAAGCGTTCGAGGGCTGCGATCCCCGCGATCCCTGCTCATCAGTGACCTTCACCTTCCCCTTCCCGGAGGCGAACCCTACCGGGGCGAGGAAGACGGCGAGTGTGGGGACCAGGTACAGAGCCCACACCGTGATCTGAAGGACCGTCGGGTCGGGCTGGAAGTTGAACACGCCCTTCAGGAGGGTGCCGTACCAGCTGTCCGGCGGGATGGTGTCGCTGATGTCGAAGGCCAGGTGCGTCAGGCCCGGGAGCCAGCCGGCCTCCTGCAGGTCGTGGAAGCCGTACGCGAGCACGCCTGCCGCGACGACGACCAGCATGCCGCCGGTCCAGGTGAAGAACTTGGCGAGGTTGATCCTCAGGGCGCCGCGGTAGAACAGCCAGCCGAGGAAGACCGCCGTGGCCAGGCCGAGCGCCACGCCGATCAGCGGGCGCGGGGTGCCGTCGCTCGCCGCGTGCACGGAAGCCCAGACGAACAGCGCGGTCTCCAGGCCTTCGCGGCCGACGGCGAGGAAGGCGGTGGCGACCAGCGCGCCCGTGCCCAACTGCAGGGCCGCATCAAGCCTGTCGTGCAGCTCGGACCTCAGATGCCGGGCGGTGCGCCGCATCCAGAAGACCATCCAGGTCACCAGGCCGACCGCGAGGATCGACAGGGAGCCGCCGAGCGCCTCCTGCGCCTGGAACGTCAGCTCCTGGGAGCCGAATTCGAGGACGCAGCCGAAGCCCATCGCGATGGCGACCGCGATCCCGATGCCGATCCAGATGGGCTTCAGGGCGTCCCTGCGGCCGGTCCTGACCAGGTAGGCGATCAGGATGCAGACGACGAGACTGGCTTCCAGCCCTTCGCGCAGGCCGATCAGATAGTTGGAGAACACTGGCTACGCCTCCTCGGTCAGCAGCGTCCGGCCCCACCAGTCGTCCTTGTCGCGGACGCCGGGCGGGACGGCGAAGACGGCCGAACCCACGTGCTGGATGTACTCGTTGAGCGCGTCGGACGCCGACAGCCTGCGCTGCAGCGGGATGAATCCCTTGCGTACGTCGCGCTGGTAGGCGAGGAAGAACAGGCCCGCGTCCAGGCGGCCGAGGCCGTCGGTGCCGTCGGTGAAGGAGTAGCCCCGGCGCAGGATCGTGATCCCGTTGTTGGAGTCGGGGTGCGCGAGCCGGACGTGCGCGTCGGGCTTCATCGCCTTCAGGAACGGCTCGTCGTGCTCCTTCGCCTTGCCGACCGGGGCGCCCTCGCCCTTGTCACGGCCGAAGACGTCCTCCTGCTCCTGCAGCGAAGTGCGGTCCCAGGTCTCGATGTTCATGCGGATGCGCCGGGCGACGAGGTACGAACCACCGGTCATCCACGCCGAGTTCGCGGCGCCGTCGCCGTCGCCGACCCACACGAACTTCTTCAGCCGGTCCGTCTCGGTGCCCGCGATGTTGCGGGTGCCGTCCTTGAACCCCATGAGATTACGGGGGGTCTGGGCGTCCGGCGTGGTCGACGAGGTCTTGCCGAAACCGAGCTGGGACCAGCGGATGGCCACCTTGCCGAATCCGATGCGGGCCAGGTTGCGGATCGCGTGCACGGCGACCTGCGGGTCGTCCGCACAGGCCTGGATGCACAGGTCGCCGCCGGTGCGGGACCTGTCCAGGTTGTCGCCGGGGAACTTGGGCAGGTCCACCAGCGCTTCGGGCCGCTTGTCCTTGAGCCCGAACTTCTGGAAGAGCGACGGCCCGAAGCCGATCGTCAGCGTCAGCCGCGACGGCTTGAGACCCAGTGCCTCACCGGTGTCGTCCGGCGGCGCCTCGGCGAGCCCGCCGTACGCGCCCCCGCCGACCGCCTGGCCCGCGGTCATCCGCCGCGCGGCCGCCGTCCAGTCCTTGAGCATCTGCACGAACTCGGCGCGGTCGTCGGTCTTCACGTCGAACGCGGCGAAGTGCAGCCGGTCCTGCACCGGCGTGGCGATGCCCGCCTGGTGGGCGCCGTGGAATTCGACTGCGGCGCCGGTCGCGGCCGCGGCCGGGTCCATGTCGTCGCCCGTACGGGCCATGGCCACCGCACCGCCTGCCGCGGCGGCGCCCAGCGCGAGGCCCGCACCGCCCCAGCCGATGAGCGCACGTCGCGAGGGCGCGGACGAGGAGGTCTCAGGAGTGGTCGAGTCCGTCATGATCCGGCCCCCTGCTTCACGACCGCGGCGGCGAGCTTCGACAGCGGCTCCGCGAGCGCGTTGACCGCGTCCGAGAGCTGCTTGCGGTCGTCCTTGCCGACCTTGTCGTAGGAGACGAAGTCGTAGGAGGCCTTGTCCGAGCGGTACTTGTCGAGCAGCGTGTTCAGTGCCGCGAACTGCTTGTCCAGCTCCGTCGTCAGGGCGGAGTCGTTCGTCTGCGCGACCGGCTTCAGCAGCTCGTACGCCTTCTGCGCGCCCTCGACGTTGCCCTTGAAGTCGACGAGGTCGGTGTGGGAGTAGCGGTCCTCCTCGCCGGTGACCTTGCCGGTGGCGACCTCGTCGAGCAGTTCCTTGGCGCCGTTGGCCATGGAGGTCGGGGTGATCTCGGCCTTGCCGACTCGCTTCTGCCAGTCGGTGAGGTCCTTCATCAGCCGGCCGGCGAGTTCCTTCTCGCGGTCGCCGATCTTCTTGTCCTGCCACAGGGCCTTCTCCAGGCGGTGCCAGCCGGTCCAGTCCGTGGCCGGGTCCTGGCCGTCCTCCAGACCGTCCTCACGGACATCGACCTTGGGGTCGATGTCGCCGAAGGACTCGGCGACGGGCTCGGTGCGCTCCCAGCCCAGACGCGAGGGCGCGTAGGCCTTCTTCGCGGCCTCCAGGTCACCGGCCTTGATCGTCTCGGTGAAGGCCTTGGCCTTGGGCAGGGTCTGGTCGGCCTGCTCCTGCGCGTACTCGCGGTAGTCGGCGACGGCCTGGTCGAGCTTCGGGTTCCGCTTGGCGGCACTGCCGCTGCCGGTGGCCGTGACGTCCTGGCGTATGCCCTTGCCCTTCATGCCCGGCTTGCACGCGATCCGGTAGTCACCGGCCTTCACCTCGGCGGTGACCTTCTGTTCGGTGCCGGGGCCGATGTTCTCGCGCTCGGCGACGATCCGGTCGTCCGGGAAGAGCAGGTAGACCTCGGTCACCTTGGCGCCCTTGTTCTCGACCGCCAGCTCGATGTGCCCGGCCGGGAACTCCTTCTTCGACAGCTCGCACTTCGAGTCGGTCGCGGTCACCTGGATCAGGTGGTCGGAGTCCTCCGCCGCGCTCTTCTCCGTGCACCCGGTTACGACGGTCAGAGCCGCCGCGGTGGCGGCGGTGAGGACGGACAGCCGGACGGCTCGCATGAAGTCTCCTGGAGAACGACGGACGAACCGCGCGGAGGGAGCCCGCGCGGTGTGGTGAGGCTTACCTAACTTACCTGAGCATTACCTCGGCTATACCCACCCGGCCCTTGAATCGGCGCCACGAGAAGATCACAGAAACGGCTTGATCACGACGACTCAAAACGAGCCCCAAAGCATGGTCAAGGAAAGGTCAAGCAAGAGGTGGTTCGGCTGGGTGAACCGTTTGCCTCCGCATGGGACGCCCCCGCCGCCCCGCGTGATGCTTCAATGCCCGCGTGACTGACTACGACGTGCTGCGCGTCTTCTGCGGGCCGAGCGGCGGATACGGCAACGAGCTCGGCGTCGTCCGCGAGGGCTCGATCATCCCGGAGCGGAGCGACCGCCAGGAGCTCGCCGCGAAGCTCGGTTTCAGCGAGACCGTGTTCGTCGACGACCCCGAGCGCGGCGTCATCGACATCTACACGCCCACCCTGCGGCTGCCGTTCGCCGGGCACCCCTGCGTGGGCACGGCCTGGCTGCTCGACGTGCCCGAACTCGTCACCCCGGCCGGGGTGGTGGGGGTCCGCCTGGACGGCGAGTTCAGCTGGATCGAGGCCCGCCCGGAGTGGGCGCCACCGCGCACGCTGCGGCAGTACGCGACGGCCGCCGAGGTGGACGACCTGCCCGTGCCTCCGCCCGGGGAGTGGATCTACGCCTGGGCCTGGGAGGACGAGCCCGCGGGCCGCATCCGCGCCCGCGCCTTCCCCGGCCGGGACGACGGCATCGACGAGGACGAGGCGACGGGCGCGGCGGCCCTGCTGCTGACGGCCCGGCTGGGCCGCGCGCTGAACATCGTCCAGGGGGCGGGCTCGCAGATCCTGACGGCACCGCAGCCGGAGGGGTGGGTGGAGGTCGGAGGCAGGGTGTTCCTGGAGCGCTGACCGTCGCTACGCGCTCAGCGGGAACTCCTCGCTCAGCGCCCGGAAGACCGCCGTGTTGAGCGCGTACGCCCGCCTGCACTCGGCCACGATCCGCTGCTTCTCCAGGTCGTCCACCCCGATCCCGTCCAGGAGTGTCCGGTACGTCCTCCTGAAGGCCGCCGGGTTGGGGATCCCCTCGAACACATAGAACCGGACGCCGTCACCCTTCCGGGAGAAGCCCCATGTCCTCTCCGCCGTGTCGCGAATGATCTGACCGCCGGCGAGGTCGCCCAGGTAGCGGGTGTAGTGGTGGGCGACGTATCCGCCGGGCCACCGCTCGGCGCACTCCCGTACCCGCGCCGCGTACCTCCGTGTCGCGGGCAGCGTCGTGATGTGCTCCCGCCACTCGGGACCGCGCAGGTGCGCCAGGTCCCGCTCCAGCGCGGTCAGCCGGAACAGCTCCGGCCGTACGAAGGGGCCGGCCACCGGGTCGGCGGTCAGCCGCTCGACGCCGGACTCCAGGGCCTCGTACACGAACCACAGCTGCTCGGTGTACCGCGTGAACGCGTCGACTCCGAGTCTGCCGCCCAGCAGGCCGCTGATGAACGCCGAGGTGTTCGCCTCCCTGTGCTGATCGAGGGACGCGGTGCGGATGAGTGCCGAGAACGCCGTGCGGGACGTGTCCGGCGTGTGCATGGGACCTCCAAGGTTTTACCGACACCCTGTCGGTAAAACGGTACCCCGGATCCCGGGGCGTACCCACCCGAGGCCGGTCCGGTCCACACGAAGGAGCCCGCTCCGTGGACGGAGCGGGCTCTCATGGTGTGCACGGGTGCGGCTACGGCAGCGTGAGGATCTCCGCGCCGGTTTCCGTCACGACCAGCGTGTGCTCGAACTGGGCGGTCCGCCTGCGGTCCTTCGTCACCACGGTCCAGCCGTCGTCCCACATGTCGTACTCGTGCGTGCCGAGCGTGAGCATGGGCTCGATGGTGAAGGTCATGCCGGGCTGGATCACCGTGGTCGCGTGCGGGCTGTCGTAGTGCGGGATGATCAGCCCTGAGTGGAACGACGAGTTGATCCCGTGCCCGGTGAAGTCCCGCACGACCCCGTAACCGAACCGCTTGGCGTACGACTCGATGACCCGCCCGATGACGTTGATCTGGCGGCCGGGCTTGACGGCCTTGATGGCGCGTTCGAGGGACTCGCGGGTGCGCTCGACCAGCAGCCGGGACTCGTCGTCCACGTCTCCGACGAGGTATGTGGCGTTGTTGTCGCCGTGGACGCCGCCGATGTACGCCGTCACGTCCAGGTTGATGATGTCGCCGTCGCGCAGGACCGTGGAGTCCGGGATGCCATGGCAGATGACCTCGTTGACCGAGGTGCACAGCGACTTGGGGAAGCCGCGGTAGCCCAGCGTGGAAGGGTAGGCGCCGTGGTCGCACATGTAGTCGTGCGCGACCTTGTCCAGCTCGTCCGTGGTGACGCCCGGAGCGATGATCTTCGCGGCCTCCGCCATCGCCTGCGCCGCGATCCGCCCGGCTGCGCGCATCGCCTCGATGGTCTCGGGGGTCTGCACCTCCGGACCGGTGTACGGGGCCGGCCCGGGTTTGCCCACGTATTCGGGGCGGCGGATGTTTCCGGGTACGGAACGGGTGGGAGACAGCTCTCCTGGTACGAGCAGCGACTGGCCAGTCATGCCAGCGAGTGTATCCAGCGGGTGTGCGGGACCATGGCCCTGGTGAAAGGAGCTCCTGCGATGGCGCTGTTCAGGAAGCGGACGGTCGGGAAGCCCGGAGAGTGGTACTACTGCCTGGTCCACCAGAAGGTCGAAGAGGGCCCCGAGTGCCCTGCGAAGGACCGCTTCGGGCCGTACGCGTCCCGCGAGGAGGCGGAGCACGCGATGGAGATCGCCCAGGAACGGAACGAGGAGTGGGAGACGGACCCGCGGTGGCACGACACGCCCGCGGGAGAGCCGGACGACGACTGAAGCGCCACTGAGCCTGTCCGGCGTTCGAGGACGAGGCCGTTCAGGCCGATGCGGGGGTCTGGGGGCGGCGGCCCCCAGCCTCCCGCTCCGCCCGGAGGGCCACCGCGTGCTCGTTGGTGCGCGCGTCGTACCGCATCAGGCCCGGGAGGCACAGGGCCATCAGGGCCACCGCGCCCGTGCACAGCAGGCCGCCGGACCACACCGACGTGCGGACGTTCGTCCACGCCGCTGTGCCGCCCGAGCGGACCTGGCCCAGTTGGGGGCCGACCGAGTACGACAGCAGCTCGATACCTGCCAGGCGGCCGCGCAGTTCGTCGGGGATCGTCTGGTTCCACATCGCGCCGCGGAAGATCCCGCTGACCATGTCGAGGCCGCCGCCCAGGGTCAGGAAGAGCAGCACCAGCCAGACGTTTCCCGCGGCCCCCGCCGCCGCGATCGCAAGCCCCCACCCGGCCGCCGCGAGGACCACCATCCGCCCGTGCCGATGGATGCGTGACGTCCAGCCGCTGGTCAGCGACACGATCAGCGATCCGGCCGGAACGGCCGCATACATGAGCCCCAGCGACCACTCGGCGTGCAGTTCGTCCGCGAGGAACGGCAGCACCGCCAGCGGCATCGCGAAGAACATCGCGGCGATGTCGACGACGTACGTTCCCAGGAGTTCCTTGCGGCTCCACGCGTACCGCGCGCCCTCCGCGATCGATCTGAGTGACGGTCCGGCGGCCTCGCGGGCGGCGGGCGATGCAGCCAGCCCCAGGCCCAGCGCCACCGACACCACGAAGGTCACCAGATCCGCGCCGTACGCCGCGCCGAGCCCTGCGTACGCGACGACCACGCCCGCCACCGCCGGGCCCGCGACCCCGCCGACCGTCCAGCGCAGCGAGTTGAGCGAGGCCGCGGCCGGGAGGTGGTCGTGCGCGACGATGCGCGGCACGAGGGAGTCCAGGGCGGGGCGCTGGAGCGAGCCGAGCGCGGAGGACAGGGCGGCGACGACGTACAGCGGCCAGACGGCGGGCTCGGGCAGCAGCGCGTTCAACAGAAGCACGGCCGACAGCAGGCCCTGACCGGCCTCGGTGAACAGGATCAGCTTCCGCTTGTCGTAGGCGTCGGCGAGCGCGCCGCCGTACAGACCGAAGACGATCAGCGGTACGAGCTCCACGGCACCGATCGCGCCCACCGCCGCCGCCGAGCCGGTGAGGTCCTTGAGCTGCACCGGCACCGCGACGAACGTGAGGAACGTGCCGAAGTTGGTGATCAGCCCGGCCAGCCAGAGCCTGCGGAAGTCCGCCGACGCGCGCCAGGGCGCGAGGTCCGGGAGCAGCGCCCGCAGCCGGGAGGCGGCCGGGGAGCCTGGGGACGGCGCGTCCTCGGCTGCCACGGCCGGTTCGGGAACTGTTACGGGGGAGGCGGGCGCATCGTCGGTCACGACGGGCCATGCTCAGCCGAACCGACGCCCCGGACAACTGGTTTTCCGGCCGCTCACCACCGCGCCGGCGGCGGCGCCGTCAACTGGTCGGCCAGGCGCGACAACCGGTCCCGGAAGCGCCGCTGTCCCCGCGGGGCCGGCAGCGCGTTCTCACCCGCCGCCGCACTCACCAAGTGCTGCACCGTGTCCAGACCGAGGTCCGTGTCCGCAAGTACCGTCAGCGACTCGTGCGCCATGGCCGTGAGGTCGCGGTCCCCGGACTCCAGCGCCAGCACCGTCGCGCCGGCCCGCCGCGCGTCGTGGACCCGCTCCAGCAGCCCGGCCCCCGGGGCGGCGGGCGACACCACCAGCAGAGTCTCCCCGCGCCGCGCCGCCGACAGCCGTCCGAGCCCCACCGCCAGATGCGCCGGATCCGTAGCCCGCGCCCCGTGCCGCACCAGCGTCGGCGACAGCTCCGGAGTCCCCGACCACGCCGCCTCGTCGACCAGGTGCGCCGCCAGATGCCACGGCTCGTACGCCTCGGTGCCCACGAGCAGCAGCCCGCCCCCGTACGACACCACGGACCCCCGCAGCGCCCCGGCGAACCGCCGCGTGGCCCCCAGCCACTCGGTCCCGGCGAGCACTTCCCGCAGCAGCGCGACCCGTACGGCGTCCATGCGAAAACATCCTGCCGTAACCGGCCACTCCTGACCGCGGGTTCACCGCGAATTCGCCCGACACGGGCACCGGACCGAAGACGATCGCCGTCCGCCGGATTCCCGTGAGGGCCCTCACCCGAGCGGCGTACGGGGCCGGGGCGCACGTAGAGTCGGCCCATGACCTCTTCCGACAGTGCACCCAAGGCCCCCGCCAAGGACCCCTGGGACCTTCCCGACGTCTCCGGGCTCGTCGTCGGCGTGCTCGGTGGTACCGGACCGCAGGGCAAGGGCCTCGCCTACCGGCTCGCCAGGGCCGGCCAGAAGGTGATCATCGGCTCGCGTGCCGCGGAGCGCGCGCAGACCGCCGCCGAGGAGATCGGCCACGGCGTCGAGGGCGCCGACAACGCCGAGACGTCCCGGCGCAGCGACATCGTGATCGTCGCCGTGCCGTGGGAGGGCCACGCCAAGACCCTCGAGTCCCTGCGCGAGGAGCTGGCGGGCAAACTCGTCGTCGACTGCGTCAACCCGCTCGGCTTCGACAAGCAGGGCGCCTACGCGCTCAGGCCGGAGGAGGGCAGCGCCGCCGAACAGGCCGCCGCACTGCTGCCGGACTCGCGGGTCGCCGCGGCCTTCCACCATCTGTCCGCCGTCCTTCTCCAGGACCCCGAGGTCGACCAGATCGACACCGATGTGATGGTCCTCGGTGAGGAGCGCGCCGACGTCGAGATCGTGCAGGCGCTGGCCGGCCGGATCCCCGGCATGCGCGGCATCTTCGCGGGGCGGCTGCGCAACGCCCACCAGGTCGAGTCCCTCGTGGCGAACCTGATCTCCGTGAACCGGCGGTACAAGGCGCACGCGGGGCTCCGGATCACGGACGTATGACCTCATGGGGGACACTGGTCGTCGAAGTCGAAGCAGTGTCCCCCGACAGGAGCCGACCCATGCCCCGCCTCGCCCTCTACGCCCTCACGGTCTGCGTCCTCGCCGTCGCCGCGGCCGTCGTCTCCTTCGTCATGGGCAGCTGGCTGGGGATCGTCTGGATCCTGCTCGCGGGACTGACGTCCAACATGACGTGGTACTACGCCCGCCGCGACCGCGCCCGGCGCAATTCCGTCACCGGCTGAGTCCCGGCCGAGTCCGGCCGAGTACCGGCTGCGGGATCAGCCGCCCGACGAGCAGAACTCGTTCGTGCCCTGCCAGAAGCGGTACAGCTCCTGGCCGCAGTAGCGGTGCACGTCGTCGATGCCCAGGGTGTTCAGGAGCGAGTAGATCGCGTCGAAGAACTCCCTGTTCACCGAGGGCATCCACAGGATCGCGAACACGGCGAGCAGACCGAACGGCGCGAACGGCTCCACCTGGCGGCGCACCCCGTGCGAGAGCCAGGGCTCGATCACCCCGTACCCGTCCAGGCCCGGCACCGGCAGGAAGTTCAGGATCGTGGCCGTCACCTGGAGCAGGGCCAGGAAGGCCAGCGCGTACTGGAAGTCCCGGGGCACCCCGTCCACCGCGTGCAGCCAGAACGGGGCCGTGCACACGACGGCGAACAGTGCGTTGGTCAGCGGGCCCGCCGCCGAGATCAGGCTGTGCCGCCAGCGGCCCGGGATGCGGCCCCGCTCGATGAAGACCGCGCCGCCCGGCAGACCGATCCCGCCCATGATCACGAAGATCACCGGCAGGACGATGCTCAGCAGTGCGTGCGTGTACTTCAGCGGGTTGAGCGTGAGATAGCCCTTCGCGCCGACCGTGATGTCGCCGCCGTGCAGGGCGGTGCGCGCGTGGGCGTACTCGTGCAGACACAGCGAGACGATCCACGCGGCCGTCACGAACAGGAACACGGCAACCCCGGGCTGCTCGGCGAAACCGCTCCAGGTGGCCCAGCCGGTGACCGCCGTCACGGCCAGGATCCCGACGAAGACGGGGCTGATCCTGCGGTCGCTGCGCCGGGTGGCGGCGGTGGTCATGGGATGGGGCTCCTGGAGTCAGGTGAGAGGCTGCGGTGGTGGGTCGACCGTATCGGTGATGTGGGGGGAACGTCCTGCGGACCAGCACTGGTTCCTGGTACTCGATAGGCTGGAATCGACCCGACCAAGGAGGTGTGACCATTACCGATGAGTGGGTGGCGGACGCGCTCGAGAGTATCCGGCTGCCCAGGCGGCTGCGGCTCCGCCTGACACGGAACGGACTCACTGTGGTACCTGTCACACAGGCGCACCTCACGACTCAACGGCGCATCCTGAACCAGATCGAGGCAGGCATGCCGGGCTGGACGCCGATCGGCGAGTTCAAGATCATTCCGGCACGCGAGGGATACGCGCCCGAACCGGACGTCTCCGCCCTCCCGGAAGGCCAGTGGGACGCGGGGAGGAGCGAGTTCGACGAGCGACTGCTGCCCTTTGTGGTGGAGGTCGTGTCACCGGAGAGCAAGAACCGTGACTACAGCACCAAGCCGGAGCATTACGCCCTCCGCGGTATTCCGGCCTATCTCATCGTCGACGTTCTCTCCGCCTCCTGGAAGCTGCTGACCCAGCCGGAGAACGGTGTCTACCAGTGCGCCCAGTCCGGACCCTTCGGCAAGCAGATCGAGATCCCGGTGGCCGACCAGACCCTCACCCTCGACTCCTCCCAGTTCGCCCGCATTTGAAGCCGGGTGCCGGAAACCGCTGAGCGGAGTCCTGCCGTCCCCGGAGACAATGGACCCCGTGCGCTATCGCATTCTCGGCACCACCCAGGCACTCCGCGCCGACGGCACACCCGTGCCGGTCGGCGGGGCCAGGCTGCGTGCCCTGCTGACCGTCCTCGCCCTGCGAACCGGCCGGGCCGTTCCCGCCGGCCTCCTCGTCGAGGAGGTGTGGGACGGTGACCCGCCCGCCGACGCCACCGGTGCCCTGCAGGCGCTGGTCGGGCGGCTGCGCCGGACGCTCGGCCAGGGCGAGGTGGAGTCGGCGGACGGCGGCTACCGGCTGGCCGCGGCGCCGGACGACGTCGACCTGCACCACTTCGAGCGGCTGACCGGCGAGGGCCTGCGTGCCCTGGCCGACGGCGACCCCGCGAAGGCGGCGGTCGTCCTCGACGATGCCCTGAGCCTGTGGCACGGGCCCGCCCTCGCCGACCTCCCGGACCGCACCGCCGAGGCCGCCCGCTGGGAGACCCGCCGGCTCGACGCGCACCGCGCCCGCCTCACCGCGGCCCTCGCCCTCGGCCAGGGCGAGCAGTACCTGCCCGAGCTGACCGCCCTGTGCGACCTGCACCCGCTGGACGAGCCCCTCCAGGTACTGCGCCTGCGCGCCCTGCGCGACGCGGGCCGCCCGGCGGAGGCCCTGGCCGCATACGAGGACGTACGGCACCTGTTCGCGGACCGTCTCGGCTCCGACCCTGGTCCCGAACTACGGGCACTGCACGCACAGTTGCTCGAGCCGGGGGAGCCTGCCGGACATGGCACCGCTCCCGCAGGGCCGCACGGGGAGACCGGGACGCGCACCCCCGAGACCGAAGCCCGTACCTCCAGCCACTCCCGGACGCCCCCGCACAAGACAAACGCCGTCGCACCCCTGCCCCCCGGCAACCTCCGCGCCCGGCTGACCTCCTTCGTCGGGCGGGACGCCGATATCGACACCATTCGCGGTGATCTCGCCGCCGCCCGGCTCGTCACCCTGCTCGGGCCCGGCGGCGCCGGGAAGACACGGCTGTCGCAGGAGGCCGCCGAAGCCGTGGCGTACGCGGCGCGGGACGGGGTGTGGATGGCCGAGCTGGCGCCGGTCGACGACCCCGAGGCCGTGCCCGAGGCCGTGCTCACCGCCGTCGGGGCGCGCGAGACCGTGCTGCGCGGTGCCGGAGCCGAGGAGATGCGTGTCGTCACCGACCGGCACGACGACCCGCTCGTCCGGCTCGCCGAGCACTGCGCGCGGCGCCGGATGCTGCTCATCCTCGACAACTGCGAACACGTCGTGGACGCCGCCGCCCACCTCGTCGAGCATCTCCTCGAACGCTGCCCCGAGCTGACGGTCCTCGCCACCAGCCGCGAACCCCTCGGCGTACCGGGTGAGTTGCTGCGCCCGGTGGAGCCGCTGCCGCAGCCGTACGCGCTGAAGCTGCTTGCCGACCGCGGCGCCGCCGCCCGCCCCGGCTTCCGTATCGACGCCGACGAAGAAACCGCAGCGGCCGCCGCCGAGATCTGCCGACGCCTCGACGGACTCCCGCTCGCCATCGAGCTGGCGGCCGCCCGGCTCCGGATGCTGTCGCCGCGGCAGATCGCGGACCGGCTCGACGACCGGTTCCGGCTGCTCACCTCCGGCAGCCGCACCGTGCTGCCCCGGCAGCAGACCCTGCGGGCCGTCGTCGACTGGTCCTGGGACCTCCTCGACGCGGACGAGCACGCGGTACTGCGCCGGCTGTCCGTCTTCTCCGGCGGCTGCGACCTCACCGCCGCCGAGGCCGTGTGCGGGCCCGCCGCACTGGAGGCGCTCGGCTCGCTCGTCGACAAGTCCCTGGTGGTGGCCGCACCCTCGGGCGACGGAGAGATGCGCTACCGGCTCCTGGAGACCGTCGGCGAGTACGCGGGCGAACGGCTCGACGAGTCCGGCGAGCGACCCGACGCCGAGCGCGCCCACCTCATCCACTACCGGGAACTCGCCCGCACCACCGACCCGTTGCTGCGCTCGTCGGGCCAGCGCGCCGCGGTCGAACGGTTCCAGGTGGAGTACGAGAACCTGCGCACCGCCCTGCGCCGGGCCGTCGCCGCCCGCGACGAGCAGGAGGCGCTGTGCCTGCTGCTCTCCCTGGCCTGGTACTGGCAGATGCGCGATCTGGAATCCGAGGTCCGCACCTGGTCCAGCGCGGTCGTCGCCCTCGGCCCCGATCCCTTCACGGCGCCCGCCCGACCGGTGCCGGACATCCCCGAGAGGTGTACGGACGCCCCGCCGCCGATGCGCCCGGACCTCCTCGACGAGGCCCGCCGCGGGGCCCATCTCATCCATCTGGCCTGCATGGACATGGACATCCAGGCGTGGGAGACATCGCACGCCAGGGAGAGGCTGCGGGTCATCAGCGAGACCTACCGCCCCGGCCAGCCGCAGACCTGCCGGATGCCCGGCTTCCTGTGGTTCTTTGCTGTTTTGTTCTCCTGCGAACAGGACCGCATGCGCGCGGTCATCGACGAGTCCGTCACCACCTGCCGCGAGCTCGGTTACACCTGGGACCTGGCCCAGACCCTGCAGATGCGGGCCAACATCCTCGCCAACCGCAGCGACTGGGCGGGGGACGCGACCCGGGACGCGGACGAAGCACTGGAGATCTTCCGCCGGATCGGGGACACCTGGGGCGCGGCCGAGGCCCTGTCCGCCCGCGGAGAGGCCCGTGAACGCCGCGGTGAATACCTGCTCGCCGCCGCCGACTACGAGGCCGCCCGCGAGTACGCCGAACAGCTGGGCGCCCGTTCCCAGATGACCGTGCTCGGCGCCCGCCTCGGCAGCGTCCTGCTCGACGCGGGGCAGAGCGAGCCGGGTGAGCGGCTGCTGCGCCAGGTCGTCGAAGAGGCCTCCGGCTCGTTCAACGACGGCATGCCCGCCGCGCGCCTGTTCCTCGCGATGTGGCTGGGCCGCACGGATCGGGTGGCCGAGGCGCGCGAGCAGCTCCGGTTGCTGCGCAGGGACTTCGCGGGCGTCGCCTTCGTGGTCTTCGACGGTTTCGTGCTCGGCCTGGACGCCTGGCTGGACGCGACGGACGGACGGTACGACGAGGCGCTGCCCAAGGTGCGCGCGGCCCTTGCGCGGGCCTCGGACAGGATGGCCCGGGTGATCGCGCCGCACATGTTCTCCGTGCATCTGGTCACTGCGGCGGTCGCGCTCACCGGCCTGGACGGCGGGCACCGCGCCCCGGACGCGGCCCGGTGTCTGGCCGCCGCAGACCGGCTGCTGCCGCCCGGCCACTTCCGGAGCCCGGCGGAGCGCGAGATACGCGCCGACGCCGAGGCGGGTGCCCGGGCCTCGCTGGGCGACGCGGCGTACGAGGCGGCCTACGCGGAGGGCGACGGCCTCTCCTTCGAGGAGGCCGCCGCCCTCGTCTGACGCGGACCGGCTGTGCTCGTGCGGTGCGTCAGCTCTTGTTGTTGAACTTGCGGATGGCGATCGGCGCCATGACCAGGGTGAGGACGGCCGACCAGGCGAGCGTCATCAGCACGTCGTGGGCGATCGGCTCGTGCCCGTTCATCAGGCCGCGGGCGGCGTCCGCCAGCGTCGACAGCGGGTTGTAGTCGGTGAAGGCCTGGAGCCAGCCCGGCATGGTCCTGGTCGGGGCGAAGATCGACGAACCGAACTGCAGCGGCATCAGCACGAGAAACCCCATCCCCTGGACGGCCTGGGCGCTCTTCAGCACCACACCAAGGGTCAGGAAGATCCACATGACCCCGAACCCGAAGACGACCGAGAGGCCGATGGCCGCGAACAGGCCCGGTACGTTCGACACGGACAGGCCGAGCATGAAGCCCACCGCGAGCAGGATCGCCGTGGCGACGAGCATCCGCCCGATCTCCACCGTGATCTTGGCGATCAGAACGGAGGCGCGGCTGATCGGCAGGGACCGGAATCGGTCCATCACGCCCTTGTGGAAGTCCTCGTTGAACCCGGTGCCGACGCCCTGCGCGATGTTCATGCCCATCATCGCCATCAGGCCGGGGACCACGTAGTTGACGTACGCGTGCCGGTTGTGGGTGCCCGCGATCGCGCCGCCGAAGACGAACACGAACAGCAGACAGAAGGTGATCGGGAACAGGACGGCGTCGAACATGGACTCCGGGTCCTGGCGGATCCACAGCAGGTTGCGGCGGACCAGCGCGCCGATGTGGCGCAGATTGCCGCGCAGTCCGATGCGGCCCTCGACGGGGACCGGGGGAGAGGTGATGGTGGCGGAGCTCATACGGCGACCTCCTCGCGGGCGGGGGACGCGTCCTGCGGGGCACTGGCCTTGTGGCCGGTGAGGGACAGGAACACCTCGTCCAGGCTGGGCAGTTCGGTGGTGATGTCGGCGAGCGTGATGCCGCGGGCGGTGAGCGCGCCGACCACCGCAGTCAGCTGCTCGTCGCTGAGGATCGGTACGAGGACGGTGCCGGTCCCGGCGTCCACGGTCGCGTGGCCGGGACCGGTGAGGCCGAACTCGTCGAGCGCCGCGGCCGTCGGGCGCAGCTCCAGCGGGTCCGCCGGGCGGATGCGCAGCGTACGGCCGCCGACCTTCGCCTTCAGCTCGTCGATGCGACCGCCCGCGACGACCTTGCCGCGGTCGATGACGGTCAGCTCGGAGGCCAGCTGCTCGGCCTCCTCCATGTACTGGGTGGTGAGCAGCACGGTGGCGCCCTCGGCGACCATCCGCTTGACCTCGGTCCACACCTCGTTCCGCGTACGCGGGTCCAGGCCGGTGGTCGGCTCGTCCAGATAGAGGACGGCCGGTTGCCCGATCATCGAGGCGGCGAGGTCCAGCCGCCGCCGCATACCGCCGGAGTACGTGGACGCCGGGCGCTTGGCCGCCTCGGTGAGCGAGAACCGCTCCAGGAGCCCGTCGGCCCGGGCGCGGGCCTCCTTGCGGGGCAGGTCGAGGAGCCGGCCGATCATGTACAGGTTCTCGAAGCCGGACAGCTTCTCGTCGACCGAGGCGTACTGGCCGGTGAGGCCTATCACGCGGCGGGTCTGGCGGGGCTGCCGTACGACGTCGTAGCCGGCGACCACGGCGTGGCCGGCGTCCGGGGTGATGAGGGTGGACAGGCAGCGGACCAGGGTGGTCTTGCCGGCGCCGTTCGGCCCCAGCACACCGAGGACGGTGCCCTCGCGCACATCGAGGTCGACGCCGTCCAGTGCCTTGGTCTCGCCATAGTGCTTGACCAGCCCCCGTACGGTGACGGCCGCGTCCGGGGCGGCGTCGCTGGGGTTGTTGTCGATTCGCGTCATGCCGCCAAGGTGCCAGCGGCCACCGACAAACCGCCGACAGCTCGCCTACAGCTCCCGATGGCCCGCCGACAGACAGCAAGCAGCCCGCCGATGGGGGAAGTCGGCGGGCTGCTGCGCGCCCCGTGAGCGGGGCGCCCCGTAAGGGGCGCGGGACGGCGACGTACGCGGCTCCGCCGCGTGGGCGCGACCAGCCACAGACGGCCCCGGTCGGCCCACTACCGCACCCCGAGGAAGGCTCAGTGCACCGAGTGCTCCTCGAGCGGGAACGTTCCGCCCACCACATCCTCGGCGAACGCCCTGGCCGCGTTGCCCATGACCTCACGCAGGTCCGCGTACTTCTTCACGAACTTCGGCACCCGGCCACCGGTCAGCCCCAGCATGTCGGTCCACACCAGCACCTGCGCATCCGTCTCCGGCCCGGCCCCGATGCCGACCGTCGGGATGTGCAGCGCCCGCGTCACCTCGGCCGCCAGCTCCGCAGGGACGAGCTCCAGGACGACCGCGAACGCGCCCGCGTCCTGGACGGCCTTGGCGTCCCGCAGCAGCTGGTGCGCCGCCTCGTCGCCACGGCCCTGGACGCGGTAGCCCATGGTGTTCACGGACTGCGGGGTCAGG
Organism: Streptomyces sp. NPDC001634; assembly: GCF_040298185.1. Taxonomy (NCBI): domain Bacteria; kingdom Bacillati; phylum Actinomycetota; class Actinomycetes; order Kitasatosporales; family Streptomycetaceae; genus Streptomyces; species Streptomyces sp. NPDC001634. The sequence continues at coordinate 59,183 of NZ_JBEOZU010000017.1, forward strand.
CCGATGTGCGCCATGACCGGGATGCCGGACTCCACCAGCAGCTCGATCTGGCGGTGGGAGCGCTCGCCGCCCTCCAGCTTCACCGCGCCGACCCCGGCCTCCTTCACCAGGCGGGTGGCCGAGCGCAGCGCCTGCACCGGGCCCTCCTGGTACGAGCCGAAGGGCAGGTCGCCGACGATCAGGGCGCGCTTCGTGCCCCGGACGACCGCGGCGGAGAGCATGGTCATCTCGTCGAGGGTGACGGGTACGGTCGTCTCGTACCCGAGGTGACAGTTGCCCGCCGAGTCGCCGACGAGCATGACCGGGATGCCGGCCTCGTCGAACACGGAAGCGGTCATCGCGTCGTAGGCGGTGAGCATGGGCCACTTCTCGCCGCGCTCCTTGGCGGCGGTGATGTCGCGCACGGTAATGCGGCGGGTGCTCTTTCCTCCGTACAGCGCCTTGCTGCTGTCGGAGGGCTTGAGCGCACCCTGAGCGGGCTGCCCCTGGGCAGCCGGAAGCTGCGTCATCGCAACGCTCCTTCGGTCATCTCGAGGCGCCCTGACGGCGTCCCCGGATCACCCCCATGGTGGCACTTCGTGCCACGCGCGGCTAGGGCAGGGATGGCGACGCGAGTCACGCCGGGCCGCCCGGCTTTCCGTGGGGCATGCTCGACCCGAGGACGGAGCCTGAGACGGAGGTCCCGGGCCGTTTCACCCCTGCCCCAGGTCTCGTCGTTAAGGGCTCCGTAAAGAACTAAGATACGAGACCGTTCCGTATCGGAAATGGCCTAGGCTCGTTCCCATGACTACTCCTGCTGCCCCTGTCGAACGGCGGGTGCCGGAGGCGGTGCACCGGCGCCGGTGGGCCATCCTCGGCGCGCTGATGCTCAGCCTGCTGATCGTGGTGCTCGACAACTCGATCCTGAACGTCGCCATCAAGACCATCTCCACCCCGGCGCCGACCGGCCTCGGCGCCACCCAGAGCGAGCTGGAGTGGGCCATCAACGCCTACACCCTCGTCTTCGCGGGGCTGCTGTTCACCGCGGGCCTCCTGGGCGACCGCCTGGGCCGCAAGAAGACGCTGCTGGCCGGTCTCGTCGTGTTCGGCGCCGGGTCGGCGCTCGCCGCGGAGTCCGGTTCACCCGCTCAGCTCATCGCGTTCCGTGCGCTCATGGCTCTTGGTGCGGCGTTCGTGATGCCCGCGACGCTCGCCGTGCTCATGAACGTGTTCGAGCGCGACGAGCAGCCCAAGGCCATCGGCATCTGGGCCGGCGGCGTCGGTCTCGCCATCGCCATAGGGCCGATCACCGGCGGTGTGCTCCTGGACCACTTCTGGTGGGGCTCCGTCTTCCTGATCAACGTGCCGATCGTGATCCTCGCGCTGGGCCTGATGATCTGGCTGGTCCCCGACTCCCGTGACCCCAACCCCGGCCGCATCGACCCGGTGGGTGTCGTCCTGTCGGTCGTCGGACTGGTCCTGCTGGTCTACGGCATCATCAAGGGCGGCCAGCTGGCGGACTTCACCGACACCACGGTGCTCGCGACCATCGCCGCCGGTCTCGCCGTCCTCGCCGCGTTCGTCGTGTTCGAGAAGCGCAGCAACCACCCGTCGATAGACGTCACGTACTTCAAGAACAAGGTCTTCTCCGCCGCCATCGCCGCGATCGCGCTGGTCTTCTTCGCGCTGATGGGCGTGACCTTCTTCTCCGTCTTCTACACCCAGAGCATCCGGGGCTACTCGCCGCTGAAGAGCGGTGTGCTGATGCTGCCGCTGGCCGCCGCGCAGATGATCTTCGCGCCGCGGGCCCGGCTGCTGGTCGACCGGTTCGGCAACAGGGCCACCACCACCGCCGGCATGGTGATCATCGCCGCGATGCTCGCCGCGTTCGCCGCCCTGCAGGCGGACACCCCGATCTGGATCCTCGAGGTCGTCTTCTTCCTGATGGGCACCGGCATGGCGCACATCATGACCCCGACCAGCGTTGTCATCATGCAGGCGCTGCCCCGCGAGAAGGCGGGCTCCGCGTCCGCACTCAGCAACACCTTCCGCCAGGTCGGCGGTGCGCTCGGTATCGCGGTTCTCGGCTCCGTCCTGTCGACGACGTACCGCGACGGCATCCAGGACAAGCTCTCCTTCCTCCCGGCGGGCGTCCGTCACACCGCCGGCGAGTCGATCGAGGCGACGCTCGGCGTGGCCGCGAAGCTCGGCGCGGGCGGCAAGGCCCTCGTCGCCCCGGCCAACGACGCGTTCCTGCACGCGATGCACGTCACGGCGCTGTGCGGCGCGGGCGTCGCGATGTTGGGCGCGATCGTGGTCGCGATGTTCCTGCCCGGCAAGGCGCCCGCACCGCAAGCGGGCAAGGAGGAGACGGAGTTGGTGACGGCGGACAACTGACGACGCTTACGGCGCTGATGGCACTGACGTCACCGACGTCACGTCATGGCCGGGCACTCGGGGGGCCGAGTGCCCGTTCATGCGTACACCGGGGGAATTTCATCCCAGCACAGCAAGGACGGAGTCGAACGTGAGCCTCGCCGACAGCCATCTCCGGCAGGACGGCCCCGTGCGTGGACGCCCTCGCAGCGAGGCCGTCGAACGGGCCATCATCGAAGGGGTGATGAAGCTCATCGAGGACGGCGTGCCTCTCGCGGACCTGTCCATCGAGCGCATCGCCCGCACCGCCGGCGTGGGCAAGGCCACCATCTACCGCCGGTGGAGCAACAAGGAGGACCTCTTCGTCGACGTGGTGCGCGCCACCGAGCCCGGGGACCCCGAACTGCCCGGCACCTCGATGCGCGACGACCTCGTCACGCTCCTGGAGTCGCTGCGGCAGCGCGGTCTGGCCAGCCGCTCCTCGGCGATCCTGCGCAATGTGCACGCCCAGATGAAGTGCAGCCCCAAGATCTGGGCCGCGTATCACGCGATCGTCGTCGCCCCCCGGCGCCGGCTGGGGATGGAAGTCCTTCGCCGTGGACAGGAGAACGGCGAGCTGCGCAAGGACGTGGACGTCGACCTGATGAACGACATCCTGGTCGGCCCCATGCTCGTACGATCCGTCCTGCGCCCCGACGCACAGCTCGAAGAGGGTCTCTCCGAGCAGATCGTCGACACGGTCCTGGAAGGGCTACGGCCCGTCAGTTCCTAGCCGCCGAATACGGGTTCCCCGTCGTTATGTACGGGTTTCGTCACAGAGGGCCGCTCTGGTGCCCTCGTTCGGAACTCCGGACGCCGAGTTCCTCGTCCTTGTGCGCATACGGCCACGATGGACGGCAGGAACGGAGCCGATCATCCCCTAGGGTCGTAACCGCGGGGGACGACGGTGTGTACGGCAAGTTGTGAGGCGACGGTATGGCGCAGGCGTACGTGACGGAGACGGGCAGCGGCGGCACGGGGCCGGTCCGCAGAGGATCCCGGCTCCGGCGCCTGTACGACACACTGCGCGGCGACCGTGGCATCTGGCGCCGTGGAATCGTGCTGGCCGTTCTCGCGCTTGTTCTCGCGCTGGTGATGCTGCTGCACGCCCGGATCCCCAACACCGTCGGCAACCTCGGAAGTCTCACGGAGACGTTCCTGCCCTGGCTCGGTGTGGTGTTCGTTCCGCTGCTGCTGATCCTCGCGCTGGTGCGGAAGTCCGCGACCGCGCTGATCGCCCTGCTGGTGCCCGCGGCGGTCTGGCTGAACCTCTTCGGCGGGCTGCTCGGCGACAAGACCGGAAGCGGCGGCGATCTGACCGTCGCCACGCACAACGTCAACGCCGACAACCCCGACCCGTCCACCACCGCCCGTGACGTGGCCGCGTCCGGCGCGGACGTGCTGGCCCTGGAGGAGCTGAAGGCGTCCGCGGTTCCGGTGTACGAGCAGGCGCTGGCGTCGACGTACAAGTACCACTCGGTGCAGGGCACGGTCGGCCTGTGGAGCAAGTACCCGCTGGGCGGGGTGAGTGCCGTGGACATCAAGCTGGGCTGGACGCGGGCGATGCGGGCCACCGTGAATACGCCGAACGGGGAAGTCGCCTTCTACGTCGCCCATATGCCCTCGGTACGGGTGAAGCTGGCGGCCGGGTTCACCGCGCGGCAGCGGGACACCAGCGCGGACGCGCTCGGTGAGGCCATCGCCGGCGAGAAGCTGAGCAGGGTGATCCTGCTGGGCGACCTCAACGGCACCATGAACGACCGCTCGCTCAACGCCGTCACCTCGCAGATGCGTTCCACGCAGGGCGCGGCCGGCAGTGGTTTCGGCTTCAGCTGGCCGGCGTCGTTCCCGATGGCGCGGATCGACCAGATCATGGTCAGGGGTGTGGAGCCGGTGAGCTCGTGGACCCTGCCGCGGACGGGGAGCGACCATCTGCCGGTCGCGGCACGCGTGAAGGTCACTACGCCGTAACCTCCCGGAATACTGGGCCTGCCAGGCTTTGTTCCGTAAGTGAACATAAGATGAGGGCGTGCGGCGCCCGCTCGCGTGCGTCGTCGGCTCGCGTGCGGCGTCAGCTCGCGTGCGGCGCACGCCCAACCCTGGACCCCCGAAAGGCATAGGCCCCCTTCATGCCCCTGGCCCTGCTCGCCCTCGCCGTGGGCGCCTTCGGCATCGGCACCACCGAGTTCGTGATGATGGGCCTGCTGCCCAATGTCGCGGCCGACCTGCACATATCCATTCCCACCGCCGGGCACCTGGTCTCGGCGTACGCGCTGGGCGTGGTGATCGGCGCGCCGCTGCTCGCCGCGGTCACCGCCCGGATGTCCCGCCGAAAGGTCCTCATCGGACTGATGGGCCTGTTCGTGCTGGGCAACGCACTGTCCGGTCTGGCCCCCGACCAGCACTGGCTGCTGGCCGCGCGCTTCCTGAGCGGTCTGCCGCACGGGGCGTTCTTCGGCGTCGGCGCGGTCGTCGCCATGAGCCTGGCCGCGCCCGAGTGCAAGGCCCGCTCGGTGTCGCTGATGTTCATGGGCCTGACCGTCGCGAACATCGCGGGTGTGCCGGTGGCGACGCTCATGGGCCAGCACCTGGGGTGGCGCGCGACGTTCCTCGGCGTGAGCGCGATCGGCGTGGCTGCGATCGCGTCCCTCTTCCTCCTGATCCCGCACGACCACACCCACGCCCCGGCGGGCGGCCTGCGGGGCGAACTTGCGGCCCTGCGCTCGCTGCCGGTGTGGCTGGCGCTGGGTACGACGGTCGCGGGCTTCGGGGCGCTGTTCTCGGCCTACAGCTACGTCACGCCGATGCTGACGGACGCGGCGGGTTACGCGGACGGCAGTGTCACCCTTCTGCTTGCCCTGTTCGGCGTGGGCGCGACGATCGGCAACCTGGTGGGCGGCCGGCTCGCGGACCGCTCGCTGCGGGGCACGCTGTTCGGCGGCCTGGTCTCGATGGTGCTGGTGCTGGCTCTGTTCCCGCTGCTCATGGCCACCGAGTGGAGTGCGGCCCTGGCGGTGACGCTGCTGGGCACGGCGGCGTTCATCACCGGCTCCCCGCTGCAGCTGATGGTCATGGAGAAGGCGTCCGCGGCCCCCTCGCTGGCGTCCTCGGCGAACCAGGCGGCCTTCAACCTGGCCAACGCGGGTGGAGCGTGGATCGGCGGCCTTGCACTGGCGGCGGGCTTCGGCGTGACGTCCCCGGCGGTCGCGGGGGCGGGGCTTGCGGTGCTGGGGCTGGTGGTGGCGGGGGCCGCGTATGCGGTGGACCGCCGCCGGGAGCAGGTACCGGTGCCGGGGCGTCTGGTTGCGGCGCATGTTCCGGAGCGGGCGGAGAGCGTGCGCGGCTGACGGTGGCTTCGGGCGGCTTGTTTCGCCCCCGCCGCCCCACCCGTCCCATCCTCCAGAGGCTGCACCCCTGCACCCCCGCCCGGGGCTCCGCCCCTGCGCCCCGGGTGGGGACTGCGTCCCCTGCACCCCGGGCGGGGGCTGTGTCGCCTGCGCCCCTGCATGGGGTTGCGCTCGTTGGGCCCGCCTCGGGTTGTGCTTTTGGGCGTTGGGGGCGGGGGCCTTCGTCCGCTGTGTTTTTCGCGGGGCTGCGTTCCTGGATCCCGCGGGGTGCGTCCCTGCACGCGTGCCTGGGGCCGCGCCCGTGGATCCCGTCGAGAGGGCTGCGCCCCTGGGCCCGGGCGGGGACTGTGTCCCCTGCGCCCCGGGCGGGGACTGCGTCCCCTGCGCCCCTGCATGGGGTTGCGCCTCTTGGGTTCTGCCAGGGGCAGCAGCCCCCTGCACCCCCGCCGGCTTCGCTCCAGGCCCCCCTTCAGGGACCAGCGTCCGGATCCCCGCTCCTCAATCGCCGGAGGGTGGCGGACGGGCCGGAGTTCTCCGGCCTGGTCAGGTGCCCATCAGCCCGTCCGGCGTTTGAGGACGAGGCCGTTCAGGCCGATGCGGGGGCTGGGGGCGCAGCCCCCAGGGTGGGCGGGGAGGGGGCCGGGGGCACCCCCGGCACACCGGCACCCCGCGGAGCGCTACGCGTGTTCCCGCCAGCGGTTTGTGATCGGCAGGCGGCGGTCCTTGCCGAAGCCCTTGGCCGAGATCTTCGTGCCCGGCGGGTACTGGCGGCGCTTGTACTCCGCCGTGTCGACCATGCGCAGCGTCCTGACCACCAGCTCGCGGTCGAAGCCCGACGCCACGATCGTGTCCGCGCCCTTGTCGTGGTCCACGTAGAGGTCGAGGATCGCGTCCAGGACCGGGTAGTCCGGCAGCGAGTCCGTGTCGACCTGCCCCGGGCGCAGCTCCGCGCTCGGCGGCTTCGCGATCGAGTTCTCGGGGATCGGGGGCGTCTGGCCGCGCTCCTCGGCCGCCCGGTTCCGCCAGCGTGCCAGCTGGAAGATCGACGTCTTGTACACGTCCTTGATCGGGCCGTACGCGCCCACCGAGTCGCCGTACAGCGTCGAGTAGCCCACCGCCAGCTCCGACTTGTTGCCGGGAGCCAGGACGATGTGGCCTTCCTGGTTCGAGATCGCCATCAGCAGCGTGCCGCGCAGGCGGGACTGGAGGTTCTCCTCGGCCAGACCGGTCAGACCGACGGCGTTCATGTACGCGTCGAACATCGGAGCGATCGGGACCGTACGGAAGTTCAGGCCCGTCCGCCGCGCCAGCTCCGCCGCGTCGTCCTTCGAGTGGTCGGAGGAGTACTTCGACGGCATCGAGACGCCGTACACGTTCTCCGCTCCCACCGCGTCGCACGCGATCGCCGCGACCAGCGCAGAGTCGATACCGCCGGACAGACCGATGAGGACCGACTTGAAGCCGTTCTTCGCCACATACGCCCGCAGGCCCACGACCAGCGCCGAGTAGACCTCCTCGTCGTCCTCGAGGCGGTCGGCGTAGCCGCCCGTGTGCTCCGGCTCGTACGCCGGCAGCGGCTCCTCGGACAGCACCAGGCGGTCGATGCGCAGACCGTCGTCCACCACGCCTGTCGGCGCTTCCGCATCAGCCGTCGGCAGGTCCAGGTCCAGGACCACAGAGCCCTCCGAGAACTGCGGCGCCCGCGCGATCACCTCGCCGTCCGGGCCGACGACGATCGAGTCGCCGTCGAAGACCAGCTCGTCCTGTCCGCCGATCATGGCCAGGTAGGCCGTGGTGCAGCCCGCCTCCTGGGCCCGCTTGCGGACCAGCTCCAGGCGCGTGTCGTCCTTGTCGCGCTCGTACGGCGAGGCGTTGATCGAGAGCAGCAGCCCGGCCCTCGCGGTCCGCGCGGCCGGTACACGGCCGCCGTCCTGCCACAGGTCCTCGCAGATGGCGAGCGCGATGTCGACCCCGTGCAGCCGCACGACCGGCATCGTGTCGCCAGGCACGAAGTAGCGGAACTCGTCGAAGACGCCGTAGTTCGGCAGGTGGTGCTTGGCGAAGGTCAGCGCGATCTCGCCGCGGTGCAGCACCGCCGCCGCATTCTGCGGGGCGCCGGCCGGCTGGCCGAACTTCGGCTGGGCGGTCTCGCAGCGGTCGAGGTAGCCGACGACCACCGGCAGCTCCCCGAGGCCCTCGTCGGCGAGGCGCCCGGCGAGGTCCTTGAGGGTGGCGCGCGAGGCGTCGATGAAGGAGGACCGCAGGGCCAGGTCCTCGACGGGATACCCGGTCAGCACCATCTCCGGGAACGCCACCAGATGCGCTCCCTGCTCGGCGGAGTGCCGGGTCCAACGGACGATCGCCTCGGCGTTTCCGGCGAGATCACCGACGGTCGAGTCGATCTGATTCAGGGCGAGGCGTAGTTGAGGCACGCGCCCAGTTTAGACGCCAGTAATCGTCAGAGCGACACTATGGGGGTGTGGGGCACCCCACGTAGCGGCGCCCGGCCGAAAGCAGGAAAACCAGGTCACGTACGCTCTCCTCACCTTCACGGACCGTGGCGGGCCGTGAACGCCGTACGCCATCGGTCACCCGGAAGGGCGGGAGAGCGGGCCATGACCCATGAACTCCTCAGCAGCGCTCCCCAGCCGCCGGCCGGCGTCGGCGAGGCGCGGTACGTGCGCATCGACGGCGTCCCGCACCACGTCCGCGTCGAGGGCACCGGCCCCCTGTGCGTGTTGAGCCCCGGCCTCGGGATGTGCTGGTTCGACTGGGACCCGGTCGTGCCGCTGCTCGCGCCCTGGCGGACCGTCGTACGGTTCGACCGGCCCGGGCTCGGACTCAGCGGGCCCGCCCGCGCCTGGCCCACGCTCCGCGGTGAGGCCCGGCGGATCGGGCAGGTCCTGGACGCGCTCGGCCTCGACGGGCCGGCGACCGTGGTGGGGCACTCGCTCGCCGGCTTCCACGCCGAGGCGTTCGCCCGGTTCTTCCCCGAACGGGCTGCGGGCGTCGTGCTCGTCGACTCCAGCGTCGAGGAGGATCCACGTCCCCGCCGGGCGGGGACGGCCCAGGACGCGGCCATGCGCGTGTGCCTCACGCTGCTGGGCGCCGCAGGCGTGCCGCGCGCCCTGCTGCCACAGCTGCGCCGCGCCGTCGTACGGGCCTCCCGCACCGGAGGCGGCGACCCGGCCCCGTACGCCCTCGTCCGTGGCTCCTACTCCACCCGCCGCGCGCTCGACGCGATCATCGCCGAGAACACCACGTACATGGACGAGGCGGTCGAACTCGCCGCCCTGCGCCGGGACATACCGTTCCCCGATGTCCCGGTCACCGTGCTCGCGGCGGGAGCCCCGCACTGGCTCGACCGCCAGCGGGCCCTCGCCGATCTGCTGAACGGCACCTTCCGGGTGGCCGAACCCTCGGGCCACCTGGTGATGCTGGACCGGCCCGGGGACGTGGCCGACGCCGTACTGGAGACGGCCTGACGGCACACGCACGGCCTGCTCGCGAGGGCCTGGCGGCACACGCACGCCCTACCGGAAACGTCCGGCACACACACGCGCCCGCCCCCCGATGACGAGGGACGGGCGCGACGCGATGAACCGCGGTGAGCCGCCGGTCAGGGGCGGCGCCACGACTCGACGTAGCCGGGCGCGGGCGAGCCCACACCGGTCACGTCGTCGTAGCCCTTCACGGCCTGCAGCGAGCTGTCCTTGCCGAGGCTGCGGACAGAGGTGGCCAGGCCGCCCGTGGCGTCGTGGCCGTTGACGAAGTCGACGCGTGCCACGGCGAGTCCGGAGCCCGTGGGGTTGTCCGTGACGTCGTGGTACGCCTTCGAGCCGTACTTGGCGTAGATCTCCGGGTTGGCGAAGCCGATCGCCTTGCCGCCGCCCGCCTCCTGGGCCAGCGCCTGCACGGCCGCGATCACCGGCGCGGCGAGCGAGGTGCCGCCGATGCGGTACTCGTCGTACGCCTGCGTCTTGCCGTCCGGCAGGGTCTGCGTCTGGCCGACCAGGAAACCGGTGTTGGGGTCGGCGATCGCCGCGATGTCCGGGACGACGCGGTTGCCGTCGGCACTGTTGGCCTTGGCGAGCGCGTCCGGGACGACACCCTTCTGGTAGTAGGGCTGCGCCACCGTCTTGCTGGTGCCGCCGCCCGCGCCCGAGGTGAACGCGCCGGGGAAGTTCGTCCAGCTCTTGCCGTCCGCGGACAGCAGGGCCTTCTCGGTGCCCCAGCCGGTCTCCCACTGGTACTTGTCGCCCTTGCCGACCGCCAGGGAGGTGCCGCCGACCGCCGTCACCCACGCCGAGTTGGCCGGGGTGTCGACCTGCTTCGTACCGGTGTTGGCGACCTCGTCACCGTTGTCACCGGAGGAGAAGTAGAAGCCGATGCCCTCGACCGCGCCGAACTGGAAGACCTGGTCGTAGGCGGCCGCGAGGTCCGGCGTCTGGTTGGCCTCGATGTCGCCCCACGAGTTGGACACGATGTCCGCCAGGTGGTTGTCGACGACCTTGCTGAGCGAGTCGAGCAGGTCGTCGTCGAAGCAGGACGCTGCGCCCACGTAGGTGACGTCCGCGGCCGGCGCGACCGCGTGCACGGCCTCGACGTCGAGGGTCTCCTCGCCGTACCAGCCGGCCGCCTTGCACTCCGTGGTCTTCGTGTAGTTCTTGGGCAGCGCCTGGTGCAGCTGGCCGGTCGTCCAGGCGGCGTCGCCGTGCTTCTTCGCGTAGGTGGCCGCGTCGAAGGCGATGGTCGGCGAGGCGTACGCGTCGGTGATGGCGACCCGGACGCCCTTGCCCGTGCGGGTGCCCGCGCCGTACGCGGCCCGCAGCTGCTTGCCCGTGTAGCCCTGAATCGCGTACGGGATCTTCGTGCCGTAGGCGTCCGGCAGCGTCGTCGCGATGTTCGAGCCGAAGTACGAGGAGAACGGCCCGGAGTTGCGGAAGACGGTCTCCGGCGGCGGCAGCTGGTCGTCGTGGTTCGCCATGTGCGGGGCGTTGTCCAGGCCGGTGACGGTCAGGACGGCACCGTTCAGGCTGTCCGGCGCGGAGGCCGTCTTCGACGGCGCCCGGTACGTCTTCGAGCCCTTGACGTAGTTGTGCAGCTGCGTGCCGAACGCCTTCTCGGCGGCGGCCACATCACCGGTCACGGCGACGTAGTGCTGGGTGACGGCGGTGACCTTCAGGCCGGACGCCTTCAGCCACGACTTCACCGCGGCCACCTGGGCCTTGGTCGCGCCGAAGCGCTGCTGCGTCTGCTTTGCGTTCAGGTACTTGCCGTACAGCGGCGAGCTCGGGTCGGAAACGGCCCTCGCGTAGGCGGCCAGGCCCTTGGCGTCACGGCCGGCGAGGTAGACCCGGGCGGAGACCTGGGCGCTGTTCGAGGTCGCGCCCTTGTCCGCCTTGGCCGTCGCCCACGCGGGCTTGGTGCCCGCGAGCGAGTTCCGGCCGGGGTTGTCCGCGGCGTGCGCCGCGGGTATGCCGAGCGCCAGCGCTCCGGCGAGCATCGGCAGTGTCGCTGCCAGGCTCACTCCGGCACGCACGTTGGCGCGGTTGGATCTCATAGAACCCCCTGCGATGCGGTTCTTCGCATGTGTGGTCGGTCGGTGATCCGCGTAGAACACCACGCGATGAAGGCGCGGTGAATGGATCACACGATGGGGGCCACTCTTTCGATGAACTGTTCATGCCAGGGGAATGAAAAGGCCAAGGAAATCCCAAGTGGCCGCGATTGTGCGGCATTTGGGGTGGTTTGTTCGGACGTGGAACTGTTGCGGCATGGTTGCGATTGCCGTGGCGTCCTTGCCGTGGCGTTGTGATGTCTTTGGTGGGCGGGTGACCCGTGCGGCGAGGCCGCGCGACGTATTGCTAGTCGCGCGGCCTCGCGCCCCGTTCCTTGAGCATGTTCGCCATCAGCTCGATCTCCGACTGCTGTGCGTCGACCATGCCCTGCGCGAGCTTCTTCTCCACGCCCACCGTGCACTTGGCGACACAGCCCTCGGCCATGTGGATGCCGCCCTTGTGATGGTCGGTCATCAGCTGCAGGTAGAAGATCTCGGCCTGCTTGCCGCTCAGCGAATTCAGCTTCTTCAGCTCGGTGTTGGTGGCCATGCCCGGCATCAGCGCGCCGTCCTTGCCGGAAGCCATGTCGCCCATGCCCATCCACGTCATCGGCGGATCGGCGGACACCTTCGGCAGCCCCCACAGATCGAGCCAGCCCAGCAGCATGCCGCGCTGGTTGGCCTGCGTCTGTGCGATGTCGTACGCGAGGCGGCGCACGTCCTCGTTCGTCGTGCGGTCGCGCACGATGTACGACATCTCGACGGCCTGCTGGTGGTGGACCGCCATGTCCCGGGCGAAGCCCGCGTCCGCGGAGTCGGCGGTGGGCACCTGGGCCGTGGAGCCTTTGTCCTCGGCGACGGCGTACGTGATCGCCCCGGCCGCGACGAGCACCGCCGCCGCGGCCCCGGCGATCCAGCCGATGTGTCGCGTCACTTCATCATCCCGCCGGTGCACGAGGCACCCGGCTCGGGCGTCTGCCGGCCCTGGACGTAGGTGGCGAAGAACTTGTCGACGGCCGGGTCGGAGGCGCTCTTCACCGAGAGCTGGTGACCCCAGGCCGAGAGCATGATCGGGCTCGCCTGGTTCTCGTAGGGGCTCATCAGGGTGTACGGGGTCTTCTTCACCTTCGCCGCGAGCGCGTCGACGTCGGCTTTCGACGCCTTGCCGGTGTACGTCACCCAGACCGCGCCGTGCTCCAGCGAGTGCACGGCGTTCTCGTCCTTCACGGGCTGGGTGTAGACGTCGCCGTTGCAGTTCAGCCACACCGGGTTGTGGTTGCCGCCCACGGGCGGGTGCATCGGGTAGGTCACGCTCGTGGTGACGTGGGTGCGGGACAGCTTGCCCGTCCAGGTCTGGACGCCGTCCTTGCCGGTGGCGAAGTGGCCGGAGTCTCCCGAGCTCTTCGAGTCGCTCGCCGCGGCGGCCTTGCCGCTGTCGGACTGCGAGTCGATGAGGACCACTCCGCCGACGACGAGACCGGCGACGACGACCACGCTGGCCCCTATCGTCAGGATCCGGTTGCGGCGCTCACGGGCGCGCTCGGCACGGCGCATCTCCTCTATACGTGCCTTGCGCTCGGCAGAGCCGGTCTTCTTCGCGGAACCCATGGCGAGTCCTTTGGGGGAAGGGACAGTCGGGACCGCCGATGGTAGTGGGACGGGAGTGTCCGTATGCAGCGAGGACACCCCAATGGCCGAAGAGGCGGCTTTCGTGTCGATAATTTGAAGCGTAGATGCGCATTATTTACGCTGGCGGCATGCGGCTGTTGCGCTCCACCGATCTTGCGCTGCGCGTCCTGATGCGGCTCGCCGTCGCCGGCGAGTCCAGCCCCACGACCCGGGAGGTCGCGGCGGACATGGACGTGCCCTACACGCACGCCGCCAAGGTGGTGGCCGAGCTCCAGCACATGGGGCTGCTCGCGGCCCGGCGCGGCCGGGGCGGCGGGCTCGCGCTCACCGAGGCCGGGCGCTCGGCGTCGGTCGGCGCGGTCGTGCGCGCCTTCGAGGGGGGCGGCGACGTCATCGACTGCGACGGGGAGGGCGACGCCACCGCACCGTGCCCGCTCCGCTCCGGCTGCCGGCTGCGGGGCGCGCTGCGGCGGGCCCAGGAGGCGTTCTTCGCCACGCTGGACCCGCTGACGATCGCGGACGTGATCGCAGAACCGACCGGTCCGCTGCTGCTGGAGATCTCCCGCGCGCCTTAGCTGCGACTCAGCTCCGGGCCAGCCAGAGGTCCGGACCGAACACCTCGTAGTGGATGCCGGCCGGGACCACACCCTTCTCGATGAGCTGGGTGCGCACCGCCCGCATGAAGGGCAGCGGACCGCACAGGTACGCGCGCGTGCCCGACGTGACCGGCACCTGGGACAGGTCGACGAGGCCGGTGTGCGCGGACTCCGGGGCGTCCTCCTCGTACCAGAAGTGCACGGCGGCCTCCGGCAGCTTCGCCGCGAAGCCTTCGTGGTCGGCGCGCAGGGCGTGCGCGGCGGGGGAGCGGTCGGCGTGCACGACCGTGACCGGGGCGCCGTGGCCGGTGCGGGCGAGCTGCTCCAGCATGGCGATCATCGGGGTCACGCCGATGCCCGCGGAGGCGAGCAGCAGGGGCGCGTCGGTGGCGTCCAGGACGAGGTCGCCGTACGGGGCCGACAGCTCCAGGGAGTCGCCCTCGTGCACGTGCGCGTGCAGGTGGCCGGAGACCTCCCCGTCGGGGGCCGCATCGTCCTGCACCCGCTTGACGCTGATCTGCCGCAGCGGTGAGCCGGGTGCGGCGGAGAGGCTGTACTGGCGTATCTGCCGGGCGCCGTCAGGGAGTTCGACACGGACGGAGACGTACTGGCCCGGGCGGAAGTCGGGGGCGGGCTCGTCGCCGGCCGGGCGGAGCTGGAAGGTGGCCACGTCCGCGGTCTCCTCGACGCGCCCGACGACCTGCCACGTCCGCCAGCCGGTCTGTCCGCTCGCCTCGTACAGCCGCTTCTCGAGGGCGATGAGCGCGTTCGCCATCAGCCAGTAGACCTCGTCCCAGGCGGCCGCGACCTCGGGGGTGACGGCGTCGCCCAGGACCTCGGCGATGGCCGCGAAGAGGTGCTGATGGACGACGGCGTACTGCTCGGGCGTCACGCCCAGTGAGGCGTGCTTGTGGGCGATGCGGCTCAGCATCACGTCCGGCCGCTCGTCCGGATGCTCAATGAGGTGCCCGGCGAAGGCGGCGATCGAGCCCGCCAGCGCCTGCCGCTGGGTGCCGGCCGCCTGGTTGCCGCGGTTGAAGAGGTTGCGCAGCAGGTCGGGGTGGGCGGTGAACAGCCCGTCGTAGAAGCGCTCGGTGATCTCGCCGAGGGCGGCGCCGACGGCGGGGAGGGTGGCGCGCACCGTGGCGGCGGACTGTTCGGACAGCATCGGGACTCCTTCGCGAAGGGCGGGGGGCGGCCCACTCGGCCGCTCGGCACGGTACTTAAACTTGCATCTGGGATGCAAATTAACGGGGAGGGGTGCGCGGTACGGGGTCGGCCATTACGAATGGGCCGACGAACAGGCAAGATGGGCGGCAGAGCAGAACACCCCGGCAGGACACCTGCCGTACGCGAGGCGTTCAGCCCGAGGTCGGTCGGCCGATCAAGGTCCGCAACGCGCATGAAATGGTGTTGTGGTGGGATGCTCAGGTGCCCGACCGCCTCCCGTGGTAGGGGAGACAGGCGGCCTGACCAGCAAGGATGGGGAATCGGAAGATGGACAAGCAGCAGGAGTTCGTGCTCCGTACGTTGGAGGAGCGCGACATCCGGTTCGTACGCCTGTGGTTCACGGACGTGCTGGGCTTCCTCAAGTCCGTGGCCGTGGCCCCCGCCGAACTGGAGCAGGCCTTCGACGAGGGCATCGGCTTCGACGGCTCGGCCATCGAGGGCTTCGCGCGGGTCTACGAGTCCGACATGATCGCCAAGCCGGACCCGTCGACGTTCCAGGTGCTGCCGTGGCGTGCGGAGGCCCCCGGCACCGCCCGTATGTTCTGCGACATCCTCATGCCGGA
Source organism: Streptomyces sp. NPDC001634 (assembly GCF_040298185.1). Taxonomy (NCBI): domain Bacteria; kingdom Bacillati; phylum Actinomycetota; class Actinomycetes; order Kitasatosporales; family Streptomycetaceae; genus Streptomyces; species Streptomyces sp. NPDC001634. Next base: position 74,502 of record NZ_JBEOZU010000017.1, read on the forward strand.
CGGCTCCCCGTCCTTCGCGGACCCGCGCTACGTCCTCAAGCGTGCCCTGGCCCGCGCCTCCGACCTGGGCTTCACCTTCTACACCCACCCGGAGATCGAGTTCTTCCTGCTGAAGGACCGGCCCCTCGACGGCACCCGCCCGACCCCGGCCGACAACTCCGGCTACTTCGACCACACCCCGCAGAACGTCGGCATGGACTTCCGCCGCCAGGCGATCACGATGCTGGAGTCGATGGGCATCTCGGTCGAGTTCTCCCACCACGAGGGCGCGCCGGGCCAGCAGGAGATCGACCTCCGCTACGCCGACGCCCTCTCCACGGCGGACAACATCATGACGTTCCGCCTGGTCATGAAGCAGGTGGCGCTGGAGCAGGGCGTCCAGGCGACGTTCATGCCGAAGCCGTTCTCGGAGCACCCGGGCTCCGGCATGCACACGCACCTCTCGCTCTTCGAGGGCGACCGCAACGCGTTCTACGAGTCCGGCGCCGAGTACCAGCTCTCCAAGGTCGGCCGCTCCTTCATCGCGGGCCTGCTGCGGCACGCGGCGGAGACCTCGGCGGTCACCAACCAGTGGGTGAACTCGTACAAGCGCATCTGGGGCGGCTCCGAGCGCACGGCAGGCGCCGGCGGCGAGGCTCCCTCCTACATCTGCTGGGGCCACAACAACCGCTCGGCCCTGGTCCGCGTCCCGATGTACAAGCCGGGCAAGACGGGCTCGGCGCGCGTCGAGGTCCGCTCGCTCGACTCGGGCGCGAACCCGTACCTGGCCTACGCGGCCCTGCTGGCCGCGGGCCTGAAGGGCATCGAGGAGGGCTACGAGCTCCCGCCGGGCGCCGAGGACGACGTCTGGGCCCTCACCGACGCCGAGCGCCGCGCGATGGGCATCGAGCCGCTGCCGCAGAACCTCGGCGAGGCCCTCACCCTGATGGAGCGCAGCGACCTGATCGCCGAGACGCTGGGCGAACACGTCTTCGACTTCTTCCTCCGCAACAAGCGGCAGGAGTGGGAGGAGTACCGGAGCGAGGTCACGGCGTTCGAGCTGCGGAAGAATCTGCCGGTTCTGTAAGCGCAGGTCAGGGCGGGTTTCCCGCTGATACGACGGATGGGGCCGACGGTCGTGGACCGTCGGCCCCACCGCGTCTCACTGTCCCGGCATCACGCCTCGGCCCGTTGGGTGATGGCTGCCTCGGTGCGGTCTCCCAGGAACTCGTACCACCTGCGTTCCAGGCAGACGTAGCGCACGTCCGCTTCGACGAGGCTGAGGAAACCCGACACGGTCTCGCTGAGACGTTCCTGCAGCCCCGGGTCGGCCAGCGTTCCGTCCTCGGCGAAGGCCTGGTAGCTATTGGCCAGGCTGAACATGTCCGGGTAGACGCGCGTGCCCAGGTGCTCCAGGGGAATCCTCAGGGTCCACAGCCCGCGGTTGCCGCCGACCAGCGACGGCGAGGCGGAGACGAGCATCGCGTGCTTGGTCTTGAACGGCTGCGGCCGGACACGGGAGACCCAGTCGATCGCGTTCTTCAGCACTCCCGGCACGGAGGCGTTGTACTCCGGCGAGGAGATGACGAAGGCGTCGCTCTGCTCGAGTCGGTCACGCAGGGCGAGGGCCCCCTGCGGCAGCCCTTCGGTGGCCTCCATGTCGCCGTTGTACAAGGGCATGTCGAACTCGCCCATGGCGGCGAGGTCGACGGTGGCACCGGTGTCGGCGATGAGCCGGGCCACGAGGGCGGCGAGGCGGGCGTTGGCCGAATCGGCCCGCAGTGCCGCACCGAAGACCAGGACCCGCAGCGGGCCGGGAGGTGTGTCCGTGGGCATGGGTCCCTCCTTCCGTCGTGGGCACGCGCCTTTGGCGGGGCGCACTACTGACCAGTGTGGTTCCGGGAGGGTCGACGTGCGACAGGGCCGGTGCTCCATCCGCAGGCCGGGCTGCCGCCCCCTGCGAGGGGTCGGCCGGCACTTCCCGCTCGAGTTCCAGCAGTACCGTGTGCGGTCGGGGCCTGGCCAGCGGCGCGTCTTCCGCGTCGGCTGTCTGATCCGTCATGTGGGCACCGTAGTCGCGTCGAGCTTCGCCCGGTACGGTGCCGGCGCCCACCGTCCGGTTGCCCGGAGCGGTCTCATCCGCTCATTCGATGTACGCAGGGGACACAGCCGAGGCGCTGATACGCCGCGGCTTTCCCGAGCCGTCCGACGGGACCGTGTACAGGTCCGCCCCGTAGTCGCCCGGCAGCGCGTAGACCAGGGTGTGGTCGTCGCGCCACACCGCCTGGTCGTCCACGCTGCGGGGCTCGGCGAGCGCCGTCTCGCGCAGGGTGCTCAGGTCCAGGACGTACAGGTGCCAGGGAGCGTCCTTCGGGAGGCCCGGCACCCGCTTCTTGAAGGCGATGCGGGTGCCGTCGGGGGACAGGGACGGGCACTCGACGTTCGTGTGGAGCGTCGTGACCGTACGGGCCCGCAGGTCGCCGCGGATCAGATAGGTCTTCCCCTGCGTGGCGAGCGTCGCGTAGAACGTGCGGTCGTCCGCCGCGAACGTCACGCCCCAGAAGTTCACGTCCGCCGCCCGGTACGGATGACCGTCCTTGATGATGCGGTACTCCTCAAGGGTCGGGGTCAGTGTGCCGGTGCGGGTGTCCACGATCGCCGTGCGGGTCGAGAAGTTCGTACCGGCGTACGAGTCCCCGCCCACGAAGGCCGTCCACGCGGCGTAGTGGCCGGTGGGGGAGACCCGGGCGCGGGACGGGATGCCAGGGACGTCGTAATGCGACCGCTGGTGCAGGGAGGCGTCGAGGATCACCGCGCGATAGGTGTCCGAGACCGGGCCGTGGACGGCCTGGAGGCAGACTCCGGTGCCCGAAGCGGCGTAGAAACGCAGGCACTTGACGGACGAGGCGGTGCGCGGACCCGCGGGGTCCGTCGCCGGGACCGTCGTCAGCTCGTCACGGTGCGGGCCCCACGCCATGTTGCGGAACACCATGCGGCCGGGCTCCGTCAGCGTGACCTTGCCGGGCGTGATGCGCGGGCCGCCCGCCTGGGTCTGGCTCCTGCGCTCCGCCCGCGCGGAGGCATGCAGCACGGACGCCACCGCCACCGCCGCGAGCACCACGAGGGCCGAGCACAGGACCAGGATGCGGGTGCGTGCCGTCATGCCGTGCCTTTCGGAGCCGTGCCTTGTGGCCGGAGCGTCAGGGAGAAGGCCGCGCACACCGCGAGCGCCGCCGTCGAGGCCATGAGCGCCGTACGGTCGCCCCATACCGTCCAGGCGGCCCCGAAGCCCAGCGAGCACGCGAAACGGGCCAGCGCCTGGCCCGTCTGCACCAGCGCGAGACCGGACGAGCGCAGTTCCTCGGGCACGCTGTCCGAGGCCGCCGCCATCAGCACCCCGTCGGTCGCCGCGTAGAAGCCGCCGTGCAGGAGCAGGACGGCGTACGGCAGTGCGGTGCCGTGCCAGGACGTGAGCAGCAGGGCGTAGGCCAGGAGCAGGGCGGCGTGGCCCGCGAGGAAGATCCGCCAGCGGCCCACCCGGTCGGCCAGCCGCCCCAGCGGGACGGCCAGGAGCAGGAACGCCGCCGCCGTGCCGAGCGGCAGCAGCGTGAACCAGCGGTCCGGGACGCCAAGGCGCCGTTGCAGCAGGAGATAGACGAAGGAGTCGCTCACCGTCGCGAGGCCCAGCAGCAGGGCGCAGACGGTGATCCGGCGCAGGTCGCGGCGGCGCAGCAGGGCGAGGGCGGCGCGCAGGGTCGGCCCCGCCGCATCGCGGGCCTGCGGAGCGTGTCCGCGGCCCGGCACGAACAGCACCAGCACCAGTACGCCCGCCACCGCCACGCAGAAGCTCACCGTGAACACGGCGTCGTACCCGTCCACGGTGGCCCGAAGGATCATGAACGCCACGAGCGGGCCGAGCAGTGCGCCCGTCGTGTCCATCGCCCGGTGCACCCCGAAGGCACGGCCGCGGTTCTCCGGAGTGCTCGACAGCGAGATCAGGGCGTCGCGCGGTGCCGTGCGCAGGCCCTTGCCCGTGCGGTCGGCGGCCAGGATCAGGCCGATGGGGGTGAGTGTGTGTGCGATCAGGAGGAGCGGTTTGCACAGGGCCGAGATGCCGTAGCCGATCCCCGCCACCCACTTGTGGCGTCCTCCGCCGCGGTCGGCGAGGTGGCCCCCGGCCAGTCGTACCAGTGCCGAGAAGCCGGTGTAGATGCCGTCCAGGAGGCCGAAGCCCAGGGGCGAGAGGCCGAGGCCCGCCACCAGGTACAGCGGGAGCACCGCCGTGACCATCTCGGAGGAGACGTCGGTGATCAGGCTGACCGCGCCGAGCGCGAGCACCGTGGGGGCGACCGCGGAAAGACGCCGTCCGGCACGGGGCCGGACGGCGCTGTCCGCGGACGCCGGCGCCGGGGTTCCGGCGCGGCTGTCCGCAACGTACATGTCAGGGCGCCCAGATGCCGGTGATGTCCTTGGCGGAGGCCGCGTTGCCCGCGTGGGTCGTCAGGCCCTGCGTGTCCTCCAGGGTGCGCAGCAGGTCGTAGTGGTTGTAGGTGGTGGAGCTGCTGGACCCGGCCGTCACCGGCTGGCCGTACAGCACCGTCGGGATGCGGTTGCCGCTGAGGCGGTTGTCCTCGTCGAAGGTGATGACGAGGAGGCTGTTGTGGGTCTTGGCCCAGGTCGCGTAGGCGCCCAGGTTGTTCTTGATCCAGGTGTCACCGGTCGACACCGAGCAGTCGTGCATGTCGCTGCACAGGTTGGGGACCACGAAGGACAGCTGCGGCAGCGTGGTGTAGTCCGTCGGGAACTGCGCGAAGGTCTTCGCGCTCGACGTCGGCACGTTGCTGAAGCCGAACCACGGGTTGTGCTTGCGCGCGTAGTTGCCGCTGCTGCACGTGGTCGAGCCCTGGCTGGGCAGCGACTCGTTGTAGCTGGCCCAGGTGCGGCCCGCGGCGAGCTGCTCGGAGGCCAGGTTCGCGGCCGAGGAGAAGCCGGGCGTGTAGCAGCTGTCGTCCGTGATGCCCTGGGTGGAGCCGGAGAACAGCGCCATGTAGTTGGGCTGGCTGGGGTGGGTGATGGCGTACGACTGGGTGAGGTTGGCGCCGCCGGACTTGAGCGAGTTGATGTACGGGGCGCTGGAGGAGCCGATCACCTGGCTGTACGCGTGGTTCTCCATGACCACGACGATCACGTGGTCCGGGGACGGGACGGAGCCCGCGGCGTGCGCGGACTCGCCGCCGATCCCGGTCCACAGACCGATCGCCGCGGCGGCGAGGGCCGCTGCCGACGCCACTGCGGCGCGGGTGCGGCGGTACACGGAACTGCCGGACACATCTACCTCCGGTGGAGGGGAGAGGGTACGGGGGTGGCGATGCGCACAGAGCATGCACACGCCAAGATTCCCCGGACCCACGCCGTCCAACCCGGCGGATGAAGAGCCGGTGAACTACTGCCGCGTCGCGGCCAGTTCGGTCAGCAGCCGGTGCAGCGGCTTGGTCTCCCGCTGCCGGTACTCCTGGATCGCCCATCCGTTGCCGTCCGGGTCCTTGAAGTACATGAAGGTCGCCCCGTCCTGCGGCGCGAACGTCTGCGGCTCACTGACCTCGAGCCCGCGCGCGGTCAGTTCCTCGTACGCCGCCTTGGCGTCGGCGACGCACAGCTGCATCCCGTGGTACGTCCCCGGCTGCGGTGTCCCCGTCGGCACCTGCAACCCGTCGACCAGCGCGATCGAACACCCCGAGCCCGGCGGCGTCAGCTGCACGATCCGCACGCCCTCCATCACCTCGCCGTCCAGGTCCACGTGGAAACCGACCTTGTCCCGGTAGAACTCCTTCGCCCGGTCCACGTCGGAGACCGGCAGCAGGATCACTTCCAGGGTCATGTCCATGAAGAGACTCCTTTGTCATCCACGTTCCGCCGTGCAGACCCCGTCCGCACGGGGCACACCACACAGAAGCGGAAACCGGGGCGCAGCGCCAGTACGAGGACGCGGGTTAGGCTCTGGCTCGTACGACCTTGATCCGATGGCTTGTACGAGTGCGGGTTCGACGGGAGGCCGAGGATGACGGTGCCGGGGCGCAGGAGCAGCACCTTCACGCGACTGCTGCGGCACGGCTTCACCGACCCCTCGGCCGCCGAGCGGCTCCTGGAGAGCGTGGAACTGGCGCCGATAAGGGCCGATCCCGTTCTACTCGACGCGCTCGGCGCGACCGCCGACCCCGATCTGGCGCTGCGCGGCCTCGTCCGGCTCCTGGAGGCGCAGCCCGCCCACACCGCGCGGCGCGAGCTGCTCGACACGCTGATCTCGGCCAAGCCCCTGCGGGACCGGCTGCTCGGCGTCCTCGGCGCCTCCGCCGCGCTCGCCGACCACCTTGCCCGGCACCCCGGCGACTGGCACGCCCTGGTCACCTACGAGCCGCAGGACCTCCACCCCGGCGTGGCGGAGTTCGAACGGCAGCTCGCCGGGGCCACCGACCCCGTCCTGCTGCGCGTCGCCTACCGCCGCTGTCTGCTGTCGATCGCCGCGCGCGACGTGTGCGGCACGACCGATGTCGCCCAGACCGCCGCCGAGCTCGCCGACCTCGCCACCGCCACCCTGCGGGCCGCCCTCGGCATCGCCCGGGCCGCGGCCCCCGACGCCGCCGCGAGCTGCCGGCTCGCGGTGATCGGGATGGGCAAGTGCGGCGGCCATGAGCTGAACTACGTCTCCGACGTGGACGTCATCTTCGTCGGCGAGGCCGCGGGCGGCGCCGACGAGGGCAAGGCCCTGCAGGCCGCGACCCGGCTCGCCTCGCACATGATGCGGATCTGCTCCGAGACGACCGTCGAGGGCACCATCTGGCCTGTCGACGCCAATCTGCGCCCCGAAGGCAGAAACGGTCCGCTCGTCCGCACCCTGAGCAGCCACCTCGCCTACTACCAGCGCTGGGCCAAGACCTGGGAGTTCCAGGCCCTGCTCAAGGCGCGCCCGGTGGCCGGGGACCTCGACCTCGGCGAGGAGTACATCGCCACCCTCTCCCCCCTCGTCTGGCAGGCCGCCGAACGCGAGAACTTCGTCGCCGACGTGCAGAAGATGCGCCGCCGGGTCGTCGCGAACATCCCCGCCGCCGAGGTCGAGCGCGAACTGAAGCTCGGGCCCGGGGGCCTGAGGGACGTCGAGTTCGCCGTACAGCTTCTGCAACTGGTGCATGGGCGCTCCGACGCCTCGCTGCGCAGTGGCACCACGCTGGACGCGCTCAAGGCGCTCGCGGCCGGCGGCTACGTGGGGCGCGCCGACGCCGTCCAGCTCGACGACGCCTACCGCTTCCTGCGCTCCATGGAGCACCGCATCCAGCTCTACCGGCTGCGCCGCACCCACCTCGTCCCCGAGGACGACAACGACCTGCGCCGCCTCGGCCGCTCCCTCGGCCTGCGCACCGACCCCGTCGCCGAACTGCACCGCGAGTGGCGGCGGCACACCGGCGTCGTACGCCGGCTGCACGAGAAGCTCTTCTACCGGCCGCTGCTCGACGCCGTCGCCCAACTCGCACCCGGCGAGGCCCGGTTGAGCCCCGACGCGGCCCGGGAACGGCTCGTCGCACTCGGCTACGCGGACCCGGCCGCCGCCCTGCGCCACCTGGAGGCACTGGCGTCCGGCGTTACCCGCAAGGCCGCGATCCAGCGCACTCTGCTGCCCGTGCTTCTCGGCTGGTTCGCCGACTCCGCCGACCCCGACGCAGGCCTGCTCAACTTCCGCAAGGTGTCGGACGCGCTCGGCAAGACCCCGTGGTATCTGCGGCTGCTGCGGGACGAGGGCGCGGCCGCCGAGAACCTCGCCCGTGTCCTGTCCGCGGGCAAGCTCGCCCCCGACCTGCTGATGCGCGCACCCGAGGCCGTCGCTCTCCTGGGCGACGGGGACGGCGGCGGACTCGAACCCCGCACCGGCGCGCATCTGGAGCAGGAGGTCCTCGCCGCGGTCGGCCGCGCCGAGAACGCCGAACAGGCGGTCACGGTCGCGCGCGGCGTGCGCCGACGCGAGCTGTTCCGTACGGCCGCCACGGACATCGTCGGCTCGTACGGCACCGAGGAGACCCCGGCCCGGCCGGACCAGGGCGCCCTGGTGGACATGGTCGGCGGCGCGGTCTCGGACCTCACGGCCGCGACGCTGGCGGGCACGCTCCGCGCCGTCGTACGGGACCGCTGGGGCGACACGCTGCCCACCCGGTTCGCGGTCATCGGCATGGGCCGCTTCGGCGGGCACGAACTGGGCTACGGCTCCGACGCGGACGTGCTGTTCGTGCACGAGCCGCGGGAGGGCGTCGACGAACAGGAGGCGGCCGAGGCCGCGAACACCGTGGTCGCGGAGATGCGCCGGCTGCTCCAGCTCCCGAGCACCGATCCGCCGCTGCTGATCGACGCCGATCTGCGGCCGGAGGGCAAGTCGGGACCGCTCGTACGGACCCTTACGTCGTACGAGGCGTACTACCGGCGCTGGTCGCTGGTCTGGGAGTCGCAGGCGCTGCTGCGGGCCGAGCCCGTCGCGGGGGACGAGGACCTCGGCCGCCGATTCATCGAGCTGATCGATCCGCTGCGCTACCCGGCGGAGGGGCTGGGCGACGAGGCCGTCCGCGAGATCCGGCGCCTGAAGGCGCGTATGGAGTCGGAACGGCTGCCGAGGGGCGCCGACAAGACGCTCCACACGAAGCTGGGCCGCGGGGGACTGTCGGACGTGGAATGGACCGTCCAGCTCCTGCAACTGCAGCACGGCTGGGTGGAACCGGGCCTGCGCACCACCCGCACCCGCGCCGCCCTCGCCGCCGCGTGCGCCGCCGGACTGATCCCGGGCGAGGACGCGGCGATCCTGGACGAGGCCTGGGTACTCGCGACACGGGTGCGCAACGCGGTGATGCTGGTGCGGGGCCGGGCGGGCGACACGTTCCCGTCCCAGAGCCGGGAGCTCGCCGCAGTGGGGCGTTACCTCGGGTACGGGCCGGGCCATGTGGGCGACATGCTCGACGACTACCGGCGGACGACGCGCCGGGCCCGGGCGGTCGTGGAGGAACTCTTCTACGGAGCGTGATTCTACGGAGCGTGATCGATACGGGTGTGGCCGACCCGCAAGGTGACGGGAGCCACCCGGCGCGGCAGCGTGTACGGCAGGGCGCCGTACCACAGCCGTGCCATCGTGAACCCGAACGTCAGGCACACCATCCCGCCCACCGCGTCCAGCCAGAAGTGGTTCGCCGTGGCGACGATCACCACCAGGGTCGCCGCGGGGTACAGCAACCCGAGCATCCGCACCCACGGCACCCTCGCCAGCGCGAAGATCGTCAGGCCGCACCAGAGCGACCAGCCGATGTGCATCGACGGCATCGCCGCATACTGGTTCGACATGTGCTTCAGGTCGCCCGAGGCCATGGAACCCCAGGTCTGGTGCACCACCACCGTGTCGACGAAGTCCCCGCCGGTCATCAGGCGGGGTGGCGCCAACGGGAAGAAGTAGTAGCCGAGCAGCGCCACCGCCGTCGTGGAGAACAGGGCGAGCCGTGCCGCCGCATACCGGCCGGGATGGCTCCGGTACAGCCACACCAGGACACCCAGCGTCACCACGAAGTGCAGTGTCGCGTAGTAGTAGTTCATCCCCACGATCAGCCATGTCACGGAGTTCACGGCATGGTTGACCGAGTCCTCGGCGGCGATGCCCAGGTGGTTCTCCAGGCGCCACAGCCAGTCCGCGTTGCCCAGTGCCTCGGCCTTCTGCTCCGGTACCGCGTTGCGGATCAGTGAGTAGGTCCAGTAACTGACCGCGATGAGCAGGATTTCGAACCAGAAGCGTGGACGGCGCGGAGTCCGGATCCGGCGCAGGAGGCCCTGCCTCGCGCGGTCCTGCGCTTCGTCCGTGACGGGTTGTGGAGCGGCCTGTCCATGGCCCTCCAGCGTCGTCAGGGTCCTATCACCCATAAGCACAGAGTCTGCCAGAAAAGCCTTCCCCCACCGATCATCCCTTGGAAGGGTTGTGGCCGCATTTTCTCCACTTTCCGGACCCCTTCGAGGCCCGGAAACTACTGCCTAGGGACGACTCCGCTCCCCGGGCGCCGAAGCAGTCGACCCCCGCACCACCAGCTCCGGCATGAACACGAACTCACTGTGCGGCGCCGGCGTCCCGCCGATCTCCTCCAGCAACGTGCGCACCGCCGCCTGACCCATCGCCGGAACCGGCTTGCGGATCGTCGTCAGCGGCGGATCCGTGAACGCGATGAGCGGCGAGTCGTCGAAGCCCACCACGGAGATGTCCGTCGGGACCTCCAGACCCCGCTGGCGCGCCGCGCGTATCGCCCCGAGCGCCATCATGTCGCTCGCGCACACCACCGCCGTGCAGTCCCGGTCGATGAGCGCGGTCGCCGCCGCCTGGCCGCCCTCCAGCGTGTACAGCGAGTGCTGGATCAGCCGCTCCTCGATGTCGTCCGGAGTCAGGCCGAGCTGCTCCTGCATCGCGCGTACGAAACCCTCGATCTTCCGCTGCACCGGCACGAACCGCTTCGGCCCGAGGGCCAGACCTATGCGGGTGTGGCCCAGGGACACCAGATGCGTGACCGCCAGGGTCATCGCGGCGCGGTCGTCGGGGGAGATGAACGGCGCCTGCACCTTGGGCGAGAAACCGTCGACCAGGACGAAGGGCACGCCCTGGGCGCGCAGCTGCTCGTAGCGCTGCGTGTCCGCGGTGGTGTCCGCGTGCAGCCCGGAGACATAGATGATGCCCGCGACCCCCCGGTCCACCAGCATCTCCGTCAGCTCGTCCTCGGTGGAGCCACCGGGGGTCTGGGTGGCCAGGACCGGGGTGTAACCCTGCCGCGTCAGCGCCTGGCCGATGACCTGGGCGAGCGCCGGGAATATCGGGTTCTCCAGCTCCGGGGTGATCAGCCCGACCAGGCCCTCGCTGCGCTGGCGCAGCCGTACCGGACGCTCGTAGCCCAGCACGTCGAGGGCGGCCAGGACGGACTGGCGGGTGGTCGCGGCGACGCCCGGCTTCCCGTTCAGGACGCGGCTGACGGTCGCCTCGCTGACCCCCGCCTGAGCTGCGATGTCGGCAAGCCGTGTGGTCACGGCACTGGACTGTACCGGGCGAATCTCCCGTTGCCCACCAAAAGGACGCCGGGCCCGGGCGGTTGATCGGCCCGCTGCGGGTTGCTGCGACATCGCGCTCCCTCGTGATTCTGGTCGGCGTCCGGTCCGCAACGGGATGATTCCCGCGCGGGAGAGGTCTGGCAAGACCTTGCAGAGTCTTGCACAAGTGTCCGAGGTCCCGCCGAGCAGCCGCAAGTCCAGGTCTACGGGCCCTCACGGTGAGGTCACAGCGGGGTAACCATCGCCGGTTCTTGCACTTTTTTTCTGCAAGGTCTTTCGCGCCGGTTGCATCGCTGTTACGTTCACGGTCGCCCGGCGGCGGCAACGGCGCAGTCGGCAAGTCGGCGGAGGGACGTCGGACGGGACCGTTCCTCGCCCCCACGGGCTTTCACCCTCAAGGAGAACTCATGCGGCGTGGCATAGCGGCCACCGCGCTGGTGGCGTCCGTCGCCCTCGCGGCGACGGCCTGCGGCGGAAGTGGCAGCGACAGCGGCAAGTCGACCGGCCCGGTCACCATCACCTGGTGGGACACCTCCAACGCCACCAATGAGGCGCCGACGTACAAGGCGCTGGTCCAGCAGTTCGAGGCTGCCAACAAGGACATCAAGGTCAAGTACGTCAACGTCCCCTTCGACCAGGCGCAGAACAAGTTCGACACCGCCGCCGGCTCCAAGGGCGCCCCGGACGTGCTGCGCTCCGAGGTCGGCTGGACCCCCGCCTTCGCGAAGAAGGGCTACTTCCTGCCGCTGGACGGCACCGAGGCCCTCGCCGACCAGAGCAAGTTCCAGCCGAGCCTGATCAAGCAGGCCCAGTACGACGGCAAGACCTACGGCGCGCCGCTGGTCACCGACACGCTCGCGCTGGTCTACAACAAGGCCATCTTCAAGAAGGCCGGCATCACCGAGGCCCCCAAGACCTGGGACGAGCTGAAGGCCGACGCCGCCAAGATCGACGCCAAGGAGAAGGTGTACGGCTACTGGGGCTCCACCCAGTCCTACTACGCCCAGACCTTCCTCTACGGCGAGGGCACCGACACCGTCGACGCCACCGCCAAGAAGATCACCGTCGACTCCGCCGCCGCGAAGAAGGCCTACGGCACCTGGCTGAGCCTGTTCTCCGGACAGGGCCTGCACAAGGCCGACACCACCGCCGACGCCTACGCCCACATCCAGGACGCGTTCGTGAGCGGCAAGGTCGCCGCGATCCTCCAGGGCCCCTGGGAGATCACGAACTTCTACAAGGGTTCGGCCTTCACGGACAAGTCCAACCTGGGCATCGCCACCGTCCCGGCCGGCTCCAGCGGCAAGGCGGGCGCCCCGACCGGCGGCCACAACCTCGCCGTGTACGCGGGCTCGGACAAGGCCCACCAGGAGGCCGCGCTGAAGTTCGTCAACTTCATGACCTCGGCGAAGTCCCAGGAGACCATCGCCCTGAAGAACTCCACGCTGCCGACGCGCGACGACGCCTACACCGCCCAGGTGAAGGCCGACCCGGGCATCGCCGGCTACCAGAGTGTGCTCTCCGCCGCCCAGCCGCGCCCGGCGCTGCCCGAGTACAGCTCGCTGTGGGGCCCGCTCGACACCGAGCTGCCCAAGATCGCGGACGGCAAGGAGTCCCTGGACAAGGGTCTGAGCAACGCGGAGATCGCGATCGCCAAGCTGGTCCCCGACTTCAGCAAGTGAGCCCGTGTGGCCGTCGGATCCTCCGGTGACTGGGGGGAAGGATCCGGCGGCCACCGGCCTGTGCCCAGGCCCACCCCTTGAACTTCCAGAAGGTGTCGAACCATGACAGTCGCCATCGACCGTGCGACCGGCAAACCCCGCGGTGACCGCGCGCCGCGGCCCGGCCTGGGCCGGCGTCTGAAGCACGGCTACCAGAAGCACTGGTACGCGTACGCGATGATCGCGCCCGTGGTGATCGTGCTCGGCGTCCTTGTGCTCTACCCCCTGGTGTACGGCCTCTACCTGACCCTCACCGACGCCAACAGCCTCAACACCGCCCGGACGATCGGCGTCAACCACATCGACGCCACATACAAGTTCATCGGCCTCGACAACTACAAGGACATCCTGTTCGGGCCGTTGTCGTACGACCGCTTCTGGTCGCACTTCATCTGGACGGTCGTGTGGACGGCGGTCTGCGTCGCACTGCACTACGGCATCGGGCTGGGGCTCGCGCTGCTGCTCAACCAGAAGCTGCGCGGCCGTGTCGCCTACCGGCTGCTGCTCGTCCTGCCCTGGGCCGTGCCCACCTTCGTCACCGTCTACGGCTGGCGCATCATGCTCGCCGACTCAGGCGTGATCAACCAGATGCTCGACGCCCTGCACCTGCCCCAGCCGCAGTGGCTGGAGGACACCTTCTGGCAGCGCTTCGCCGCGATCATGGTCAACACCTGGTGCGGTGTCCCGTTCATGATGGTCTCGCTGCTCGGCGGACTGCAGTCCATCGACTCCACCCTGTACGAGGCCGCCGAGATGGACGGCGCGAACGCCTGGCAGCGCTTCCGGTACGTCACCCTGCCGGGCCTGCGGTCCGTCAGCGCCACCGTCGTACTCCTCGGCATCATCTGGACCTTCAACCAGTTCGCCATCATCTTCCTGCTGTTCGGCAACAGCGCCCCGGACGCCCAGATCCTGGTCACCTGGGCGTACTACCTCGGCTTCGGACAGCAGCCGCGCGACTACGCACAGTCGGCCGCGTACGGCATCCTGCTCCTCTCCGTCCTGATCGTCTTCACCTCCGTCTACCGCCGCTGGCTGAACCGCAATGAGCAGCAGCTCGCCGTCTGAGGCAGGAGTCCCCATGAGCACCACCACGCCCCCCGAGATCAAGGGCGACCGTCCGGTGACCCCGCAGGCCCTCGCCTCGCTGTCCCGCGGCCCCGCCCGCCGCCGTGGAGAGCGCGGCCCGGGCGCTTCCCTCGCCTCGCACGGCGTCCTGATCGTGGCGAGCCTCGTCGCGCTCTTCCCGATCGCCTGGCTGATCTTCCTGTCCTTCGGCCCGGACAAGGACGACTACCTGCACCCGGGGAAGATCCCCGGCAAGGCGAGCCTGTCCAACTACTCCTTCGTGCTCCAGCACACCGAGTTCTTCCACTGGCTGGGCAGCACGCTCATCGTCTCGCTGGGCACCACCTTCTGCGGCGTGGCCTTCGCCGCCACCACCGGCTACGCGGTCTCCCGTATGCGCTTCCCCGGCTACAAGAAGCTGATGTGGGTCCTGCTGGTCACGCAGATGTTCCCGATCGCCGTACTGATCGTGCCGATGTACCAGATCCTCTCGGAGCTGGGGCTCATCGACACCTACATCGGCCTGATCCTGGTCTACTGCTCGACCGTCGTGCCCTACAGCGCCTGGCTGCTCAAGGGCTACTTCGACACGATCCCCTTCGAGATCGACGAGGCGGGACGCGTCGACGGGCTGTCCCCGTTCGGCACCTTCCTGCGGCTCATCCTGCCCCTGGCCAAGCCCGGCCTGGCGGTCGCCGCCTTCTACAACCTGATCACCGCCTGGGGCGAGGTCGCCTTCGCCTCGACGTTCATGCTCGACGACCAGAAGTACACCTTCGCCGTGGGTCTGCAGAGCTTCATCAGCGAGCACGACGCCCAGCGCAACTACATGGCCGCCACCGCGGTGCTGATCGCGATACCCGTCGCCGCGTTCTTCTACCTCGTACAGAAGAACCTGGTGACCGGCCTCACGGCCGGCGGTACCAAGGGCTGACCCCCCTTGCCGAAGGTTCCCGCGCGCCTGACCGCGCGGGTGGCGGCCGCGGTGCCCTCCCCCAAGCTCTTCGAGCAGGGGGGACCCCCAGACCCCGCTGTCACCGCGGCCGCCTCGTCACCCGCCCGTACCCCACGCCTATGACCCGAACCCCGTTATCAAGGACGCCATGAGCCAGCACTCCGCCGACCCGGCCCCGAACACCGCCCTCACCACCGTCGCCCCCCACCGCGACTGGTGGCGCGACGCGGTGATCTACCAGGTCTATCCGCGCAGCTTCGCCGACAGCAACGGTGACGGCATGGGCGACCTGGAGGGCGTACGTTCACGACTTCCGTACCTGCGCGACCTCGGCGTGGACGCCGTATGGCTCAGCCCCTTCTACGCCTCGCCGCAGGCCGACGCCGGCTACGACGTCGCCGACTACCGTGCCGTCGACCCCATGTTCGGCAACCTCCTGGACGCCGACGCACTGATCCGCGACGCCCACGAACTGGGGCTGCGCATCATCGTCGACCTGGTCCCGAACCACTCCTCGGACCAGCACGAGTGGTTCAAGCGGGCGCTGGCCGAGGGACCGGGCTCGTCGCTGCGGGAGCGCTACCACTTCCGCCCGGGGAAGGGCGAGAACGGCGAACTCCCGCCGAACGACTGGGAGTCGATCTTCGGCGGCCCGGCCTGGACGAGGGTTCCGGACGGAGAGTGGTACCTGCACCTCTTCGCGCCGGAGCAGCCCGACTTCAACTGGAACCACCCCGCCGTCGGCGACGAGTTCCGCTCCATCCTCCGCTTCTGGCTCGACATGGGCGTCGACGGCTTCCGCATCGACGTCGCCCACGGCCTGGTGAAGGCAGAGGGCCTGCCCGATCTGGGCACCCACGACCAGCTCAAACTGCTGGGCAACGATGTCATGCCGTTCTTCGACCAGGACGGCGTGCACGAGATCTACCGCCAGTGGCGCACGATCCTGGACGAATACGCGGGTGACCGTATCTTCGTGGCCGAGGCATGGACCCCGACCGTCGAGCGCACCGCGAACTACGTCCGCCCGGACGAACTCCACCAGGCCTTCAACTTCCAGTACCTGAGCACTTCCTGGGAAGCGGCCGAGCTGCGCGCCGTCATCGACCGCACCCTCGACGCGATGCGTCCGGTCGGCGCCCCCGCCACCTGGGTCCTCTCGAACCACGACGTGACCCGCCACGCCACCCGCTTCGCCAACGAGGCCGGCCTCGGCACCCAGATCCGCCTGGCGGGCGACCGCGAGCTGGGCCTGCGGCGGGCGAGGGCGGCAACCCTCCTGATGCTCGCCCTGCCCGGCTCCGCCTACCTCTACCAGGGCGAGGAACTGGGCCTGCCCGACGTCGTGGACCTCCCGGACGAGGTCCGCCAGGACCCGGCGTACTTCCGGGGCGAGGGCCAGGACGGCTTCCGCGACGGCTGCCGGGTGCCGATCCCGTGGACCCGCACGGGATCGTCGTACGGCTTCGGTGAGGGCGGCAGCTGGCTGCCCCAGCCGGAGAACTGGGGCGAGCTGAGCGTCGAGGCGCAGACGGGCGTGCCGGGCTCGACGTTGGAGCTGTACCGGTCGGCACTGGCCGTCCGCCGCGAGCAGCCCGACCTGGGCGCGGGCGACTCGGTGGAGTGGCTGAAGGCACCCGAGGGCGTACTGGCCTTCCGCCGGGGCGAGTTCGTGTGCGTGGCGAACACCACCGGCGAGGCGGTCACGATCCCGGCGTACGGCCGCGTCCTCGTCACCAGCGGAGACCTGACCCTGACGACGGACGAGGCGAAGCTTCCGGCGGACACGACGGTGTGGTGGACGGCCGCCTGAGGGCATCTTGAGGAACAGGTACGGCCCGGCCCACCGCTCCCACGGTGGGCCGGGCCGCGTTCAGGGCCTGGCTACTTCCAGGTGTCGCTGGTCGTGTACCCGCTCGACGTGCCCGTTGTGTACGAGCGGTTCGTGCCCGATTCCCAGGTCACGTTCCCGGAGCTGTCCTTCTTGACGTACTTGTACTCGAAGGACGTGCTCTTGGGGACGATGGCGAGCTTGCTCCACGTCGGGTACGACGCCGACGACAGCGGGATCGCGTCGCCGGTGTTCCAGGAGCCGAGGGACGGGATGGAGCCGACGACATAGACGTTGGTGCCCGAGTTCGTCGTGGCGTTGACGTTGAAGGTCACGTCGGTCGCGTCGGCGTTCGCCACGTTCCAGGAGTTGTTGAGTGAGATCGCCGACGTCGTCGTGGATGCGGACCTGTTGGCGTTCGACTCCCAGGTGACGTTCCCCGAGCTGTCCTTTTTCAGAAATTTGTACTCGAACGACGTATTGATCGGTACGCTCACCGCCCCCGACCAGATCGGGTACCCGGACGACGACAGCTGGATCGCCTTCGACGTGTCCCAGGAGCCCAGGGCCGAGATCGAGCCGACGACGTAGACGTTCGTGCCGCTGGTCGTGGACGCGTATTCGTTGAACGTCGCGCTCACCGTGGACGTCGGACCGCCGCCGCCCGTGCCGCCGCAGCTGATCGGGCAGGTGTAGGACCCGTTGTAGAAGGCGATCGCGCTCTTCGCGGGGATCGTGATGCTCGCGCTGCCGCCGGAGACGGTGACCTTCGTCGCGCCGCCGTCGATCACGTTCGTGTACGTGCCGTCGGTCATGCCGGTCGTGAACGTGTACGTGGCGCTGCCGGCGCCGTTGTTCAGGGCGAAGAAGCCCTTGCCGGACCGGCCGAAGCCGATCACGCTGGACGACTTGGTCTGCCAGTCGGAGACGGCCGCCGTGTCCGTCGCGTTGTGCCAGGCCACCATGCCCACGACCGCCGTGTCGCGGTCCAGGCAGTACCAGCCGCCGGCGCAGTCCGTGTTCGTCACGAAGCCGGACGAGTTCGGCGGGGCCTGGTCGCTCTGCGTCCATTCCCAGCTGGCGTAGACCGTCGGCGTCGACCACTTGTAGGCGAGCTGGAAGAGGTTGGCGAGCTTGTAGGTGTCGCCGTCCTTGTAGCTCATGTGCAGGCCGTTGCGTTCGGTGTCGTGGTTCGTGACGAACGAGACCGAGTTGGCGGCCGGGAGGATGCCGCTGCTCTCCAAGGACGACAGGTCCGAGACGTTGCCCTGGAACGCCGACTTCAACTTGCTCGCGTACGTGAAGTCCAGGACGTCACCGGAGTTGTAGTAGTCGCTCGGCTGCGGGGTCGAGCCGGGATAGACCTCCTGGAAGATGTACGGGGCCGTCCCGGACGTGGTGTTGGTGAGCTTGGACTCGATCGCCGCCAGGTCCGTCTCGGGGATGTGCTTGGCCGCGTCCACGCGGAAGCCGTCGACGCCGAGGGCGAGCTGGCTGTTGAGGTAGTTCGCGATGCCTGCGCGGACCGTGTCCGAGCCGGTCTTGAGGTCGGGCAGGCCGAGGAGTTCGCAGTTCTGGACCTGGGTGAGGTTCGAGTAGTCCTGGATGGTCAGGTCGGAGGTGGGGCAGTCGGTCGAGTCGTGGTAGTCGGAGCGGCTCCAGTTCGGGGTGCTGTACTTGTTGGTGATCGTGGTGCCGTTGTAGCCGGTGCCGGTCTGGGCCGCCGTGTGGTTGATCACCGCGTCCGTGTAGACCTTCACCCCGGCCTGGTGACACGTGGTGATCATGTTCGCGAACTTCGCCGCCGTACCGAAGCGGCTGTTCAGGTTGTACGAGTACGGCTGGTAGACGTCCCACCAGTAGTAGTTGGTCTGCTTCAGCGACTCGGCGGGCGGGGCCACCTGGACGGCTCCGTAGCCCGCCGGGCCCAGCACGTTGGTGCACTCCGTGGCTATGGAGTCCCAGTTCCATTCCCACAGGTTGGCGATCACATCGCCCTTTGCGGTGGTGTCCGCCTGCGCGGGTGAGGCCGGCAGGGCTATCGCGCCCGCGAGCGCCAGGGCGCCGGCCGCCGCCGCGGTCCCGGCGCGGCGGAGGACACCCGGGGGTCGGTGTCGGATCATGTGCGGCTCCGAAAAAAAGGGGGTGGGGAGTTCGGGTTTCAACCAGGGGTGAGCGTGGGCCAGTTGAGAAGGGCACGTCAAGGTTGACGGTGAAAGTTCTTTCTGTGACTTTCAAGCCTCTTGCTGTAAACCTTTCGCCAGCGATACGGTCACGCCGGCGCCCGGCAGCGAAGCCGATGCCGCGGCGAGGGGTCGGACCCGAGGATCCAACTGAGCCGTAATCGCAAGGAGTTTCCGCCTGTGATACCGAGATGGCCGGCGCCCCGGACGCGCCGCACCGCGAGCCGGAGAAGGGTCGCGGCCCTCACCGTCGCCGCGCTCTCCACCGCCCTCCTCCAGCCCCTTTCCGCCAGGGCCGCCACCCCGCCCGCACCCCCGTCGGACGCGCGGCTCGCCGCCGAGCCCGCCCGGCACGACGACACCCGCGAGCAGTTCTACTTCGTGATGCCGGACCGGTTCGCCAACGGGGACACGTCCAACGACCGGGGCGGGCTGACCGGTTCACGGCTGGCCACCGGCTACGACCCCACCGACAAGGGCTTCTACCAGGGCGGCGACCTCAAGGGCCTGACCAAGCGGCTCGACTACATCAAGGGGCTCGGCACCACCGCCATCTGGATGGCTCCGATCTTCAAGAACCAGCCCGTCCAGGGAACCGGCTCCAATGCTTCAGCCGGCTACCACGGCTACTGGATCACCGACTTCACCCAGGTCGACCCGCACTTCGGGACGAACGCGGATCTGAAGCACCTCATCTCCAAGGCCCACGCCAAGGGCATGAAGGTCTTCTTCGACGTCATCACCAACCACACCGCCGACGTCATCGACTATGAAGGCAAGTCGTACGACTACCTCTCCAAGGGCGCCTTCCCGTACCTGACCAAGGACGGCCGGCCCTTCGACGACGCCGACTACGCGGACGGCACGAAGGGCTTCCCCTCCGTCGGAGCCGCCTCCTTCCCGCGCACGCCCGTCGTTCCCGCCGCGAAGAAGGACGTCAAAGTCCCTTCCTGGCTCAACGAGCCGACGATGTACCACAATCGCGGCGACTCGACCTACGCCGGAGAGAACGCCACCTACGGTGACTTCTCCGGCCTCGACGACCTGTGGACCGAGCGCCCCGAGGTCGTCAGGGGCATGGAGAAGATCTACGAACGCTGGGTGCGGGACTTCGACGTCGACGGCTTCCGGATCGACACCGTGAAGCACGTGAACATGGAGTTCTGGACGCAATGGGCGACCGCGCTCGACAAGTACGCCGCCGCGTACGGCCGCAGGAACTTCTTCATGTTCGGCGAGGTCTACTCCGCCGACACGTCGATCACGTCCCCGTACGTCACCCAGGGCCGTCTCGACGCCACGCTCGACTTCCCGTTCCAGGAGGCGGCCCGTGAGTACGCCTCCCAGGGCGGGAGCGCGCAGAAGCTCGCGGGTGTGTTCGGGGACGACTACAAGTACACGACCGACAAGGCCAACGCGTACGAGCAGGTCACCTTTCTCGGCAACCACGACATGGGGCGGATCGGGTACTTCCTGAAGCAGGACAGCCCGAAGGCGACCGATGCCGAGCTGCTGAAGAAGGACGAGTTCGCCAACGAGGTGATGTTCCTCAGCCGCGGCAACCCCGTCGTCTACTACGGCGACGAGCAGGGCTTCACCGGCTCCGGCGGCGACAAGGACGCCCGCCAGACGATGTTCGCCTCCAAGGTCGCGGACTATCTGGACGACGACGAGATCGGCACCGACCGTACGCACGCGAGCGACTCGTACGACACGAGTGCACCGCTCTACAAGGAGATCGCCGCTCTCTCGAAGCTCCGCAAGGACCATCCCGCGCTCGCCGACGGCGTTCAGACCGAGCGGTACGCGGCCGACGGTGCCGGTGTCTACGCCTTCTCCCGTACGGGCACCGACGGCACCGAGTACGTCGTCGCCCTCAACAACGCGGACGAGGCGAAGACGGCCACCTTCGCGACCGGGTCGGCGGACATGACCTTCCGCGGCATCTACGGCACGGACGGGTCCCTCAAAAGCGACGCCGACACCAAGGTCACCGTCACCGTCCCGGCCCGGTCCGCCGTCGTCCTCAAGGCCGCCCGCCCGCTCGGCGCACCGGCCTCGAAGCCGACGCTCACCCTGAAGGCCCCGGACGCGGGCGCCACCGGCACCGTGGAGCTCTCCGCCGACGTCCAGGGCGGACAGCTCAACCGTGTCGTCTTCGCCGCCCAGGTGGGCAACGGCACATGGCGGACCCTGGGCACCGCCGACCACGCGCCGTACAAGGTCACCCAGACCGTCGCCAAGGGTGTTCCGGCCGGAACCGCCCTGCGGTACAAGGCAGTCGTGGTCGATTCGGCGGGCCGGACAGCGAGTGCGACGGCGGGCAGCACCACCGGCACCCCGCCCGCCGCCCAGGTCCCCACCGCCTCCTCCCGCGACTATGCGATCGTCCACTACAAGCGCACCGACGGCGACTACGACAACTGGGGCCTGTACGCCTGGGGCGACCTCGCCGACGGTGAGGCGACGACCTGGCCGAACAGCCACCCCTTCGTCGGCCGTGACGCGTACGGCGCCTTCGCCTACGTCAAGCTCAAGCCGGGCGCCTCCAGCGTCGGCTTCCTCGTCATCGACAAGGACGGCAACAAGGACGTCTCGGCCGACCGCACCATCGACGTCACCAAGACCGGCGAGGTCTGGGTCGAGCAGGGCAAGGAGGCCGTACAGACCCAGCGGCCCGACTACCCGGCGCAGGACAAGTCCAAGGCGGTCATCCACTATCACCGCGCCGACGGGAACTACGACGGCTGGGGCCTCCATGTGTGGACAGGGGCCGCAAACCCCACCGACTGGTCCAGCCCGCTGAAGCCGGTGCGGACCGACGCGTACGGCGCGGTCTTCGAGGTGCCGCTCGCCGACGGCGCCACCAGCCTCAGCTACATCGTCCACAAGGGCGACGAGAAGGACCTGCCCGCCGACCAGTCGCTCGACCTGAAGGCGAACGGCTACGAGGTGTGGCTGCTGAACGGCCAGGAGAAGTACCTGCTGCCGCAGCCCGCGGGCAGCGCCGCCGCCCTGGACCTGACCACCTCCAAGGCGATCTGGATCGACCGGAACACGGTCGCCTGGAACGGCGTCGAAGGCGTCGCTTCCACCCAGCTCGTCTACTCCCACGACGGCTCGATCGCCGTCAAGGACGGGACCCTGACCAGCGACGACGAGCGCTGGCTGCGGCTGACGAAGACGACGCTCACCGACGCGCAGAAGGCGAAGTTCCCCCATCTGAAGGACTACACGGCCTGGTCCGTCGACCCGCGCGACCGCGACCGGGTGCGCGAGGCGCTCGGCGGTCAGATCGTCGCCTCGCAACGGGCCGCGAACGGCGCGGTGGCGGCGGCGACGGGCGTCCAGATCGCCGGCGTACTGGACGATCTGTACGACGCGACGAAGGCGGACCTCGGGCCGGCCTTCCGTCACGGCCGTCCCACGCTTGCCGTGTGGGCACCGACCGCGCAGAACGTCTCACTGGAGATCGGCGGCTCCACGGTCGCCATGCACCGGAACGCCACCACGGGCGTCTGGTCCGTCACCGGCCCGGCGTCCTGGAAGAACAAGCCCTACCGGTACGCGGTGAAGGTGTGGGCGCCCAGCGTCCGCAAGGTCGTCACCAACAAGGTCACCGACCCGTACTCGGTCGCCCTCACCGCCGACTCCGAGCGCAGCCTCGTCGTCGACCTGAACGACAGGTCGCTCGCCCCGAGCGGCTGGTCCTCGTACCGGAAGCCCAGGGCCGTACCCCTCAGGGACGCGCAGATCCAGGAGCTGCACATCCGGGACTTCTCCGTCGCGGACAGGACCGTCCCGGCCAAGGACCGGGGCACCTACCTCGCCTTCACCGACAGGAACAGCGACGGCTCGAAGCATCTGCGGGAGCTGGCGAAGGCCGGCACCTCGTATGTGCACGTGCTGCCCGCGTTCGACTTCGCGACCGTCCCCGAGAAGAAGTCCGAGCAAGCCACCCCCGGCTGCGACCTCGCCTCCTACGCCGCCGACTCCGACCGGCAGCAAGCGTGCGTCGCCGCGACCGCCGCGAAGGACGCCTACAACTGGGGTTACGACCCGTACCACTTCACGGTCCCCGAGGGCTCGTACGCCACCGACCCGGACGGCACGGCCCGTACGGTCCAGTTCCGCAAGATGGTCAAGGCGCTGAACGAGGACGGCCTCAGGGTCGTCATGGACGTCGTCTACAACCACACCGCCGCGAGCGGTGAGGCCGACACATCGGTGCTCGACCAGATCGTGCCCGGCTACTACCAGCGGCTGCTCGCCGACGGCTCGGTGGCCAACTCCACCTGCTGTGCGAACACCGCGCCCGAGAACGCCATGATGGGCAAGCTGGTCGTGGACTCGATCGTCACCTGGGCCAAGGAGTACAAGGTCGACGGGTTCCGCTTCGACCTCATGGGCCACCACCCGAAGGCCAACATCCTCGCCGTGCGCAAGGCCCTCGACGCGCTGACCCTCGCAAAGGACGGCGTCGACGGCAAGAAGATCGTCCTCTACGGCGAGGGCTGGAACTTCGGCGAGGTCGCCAACGACGCGCGCTTCGTGCAGGCCACCCAGCAGAACATGGCCGGCACCGGCATCGCGACCTTCTCCGACCGCGCCCGTGACGCGGTGCGCGGCGGGGGCCCCTTCGACTCCGACCCCGGCATCCAGGGCTTTGCGTCCGGGCTGTACACCGACCCCAACTCCTCGACGGCGAACGGGACTCCGGCCGAGCAGAAGTCCCGCCTGCTGCACTACCAGGATCTCATCAAGGTCGGTCTGACCGGCAACCTCGCCAAGTACCGCTTCACCGACTCGGGCGGCAAGGAGGTCACCGGCGCCGAGGTCGACTACAACGGCGCTCCCGCCGGCTACGCGGACGCACCCGGTGACGCCCTCGCGTACGCCGACGCGCACGACAACGAGTCGCTGTTCGACGCCCTCGCCTACAAGCTGCCGGGGGACACCTCCGCGTCCGACCGGGCCCGGATGCAGGTCCTCGCCATGGCCACGGCCACCCTCTCGCAGGGCCCGTCCCTCTCCCAGGCCGGCTCCGACCTGCTGCGCTCCAAGTCCCTCGACCGCAACTCGTTCGACAGCGGTGACTGGTTCAACTCGATCCACTGGGACTGTCGGGACGGCAACGGCTTCGGACGCGGACTGCCGATGGCGGCCGACAACCAGTCCAAGTGGCCCTACGCCAAGCCCCTGTTGACCTCCATCACGGTGGGCTGCCCGCAGATCGACGGCGCCTCGGCCGCGTACCGGGACCTGCTGAGGATCCGTACGACCGAACCCGTCTTCTCCCTCGGCACCACCGGCCAGGTGCAGTCGGCGCTCTCCTTCCCGCTCTCCGGGAAGGACGAGACACCCGGCGTGATCACGATGGAGCTGGGTGACCTGGTCGTCGTCTTCAACGCGACACCGAAGGAGCAGAAGCAGACGGTCGCCGCCCTCGCCGGGAAGGGCTACGCGCTGCACCCGGTGCAGGCGTCGGGCGCGGACTCTATCGTCAAGACGTCCTCCTACGTGGCGGAATCCGGCACGTTCGCCGTTCCGGGTCGCACCGTGGCAGTCTTCTCACGGGTCACGCAGTAGGGCATTAGCGTGGTGGGGCGGGCCGGGAACTCCGGGCCCGCCCCACCTTCTTCTTTTCTCCGCCGAGGGGCGGCTCACATGGACGGCAACGGCAACCGGACGAGTTCCACCGTGCTGGTGGTCGACGACGCGCCCGCCAGCCGCTATGCGCTGGGTGCCGTGCTCCGCAGGGCGGGACACAGCGTGGTGCCCGTCGCCAGCGGCGGCGAGGCGCTGAACGAACTCGGCACCCGGCTACGCAAGGGCACCCTGCCCGATGTCGCCCTCGTGGATGTGGGGCTGCCGGACATGAGCGGCTTCGAACTGTGCCGCAGGCTCAAGTCCTCGCCCACCACCGCCGGGCTGCCCGTCGTGCACTTCTCGGCCGTCGCCGCCGGGTCGGGCTTCCGCTGCCGGGGTCTGGACTCCGGCGGCGAGGCCTATCTCTCGGTGCCGGCCGAACCCGAGGAGATCGAGGCCGTCGTACGGGCCGCCGTGCGCGGTGCCCGGATGCGCACCGGAGCGGAGACGCTGGCCCGACGGCTGACGCTGCTGTCCGAGACGATCGTCTCCGTGCAGGCGGCGCGGTGCATGACGGAACTCGTCCGCGCCGCCGCCGAGGGCACCGCCCGGCTCACCGGTTCGCCCGCCGTCGTCTTCGTGCTCGGCGAGGACGGCGAGCTGTACCGCGGTTTCTCCCGCTCCCGGGCGCGTGCGGCGCTTCCGGACGCCGAGGCCCACGAGACCGTGGCCCGGCTGATCCGCGGGCTGGTCGCCGGGCACACCGGGGCGCGCGGCACGGTGGTGCCGTACCCGCTGTGGCCCGCGGGGTTCCTGCGGCCCGGCAAGCCCGAGGACGCGCGCGTGGTGGTGGCACGGACCCAGGAGGGCAAACCCGCCGTCTGCCTCGCCGTCCCCGCGCAGGGGCCGGCCACCGAGGGCGACGCCCTGGTAACCCGGCTCGCCCAGGCCACCGTGCTCGCCGCGGAGGCCCTGCTCATGTACCAGGTGGAGCGGCATGTCGCCCTCACCCTGCAGCACAGCTTCCTGCCCCAGCAGATGCCTGTGGTGCAGGGTGTCGAGCTGGTCGTCCGCTATGTGCCGGCTTCCCGGCAGACCGAGATCGGCGGTGATTTCTACGCGGCGCTGACGACCTCGCGCGGGGTGCTCACCGCGGTGGGTGATGTCGCCGGGCACTCGCTTGACGCGGCCACCGTCATGGTGGAGATCCGGCATGCGCTGCGCGCCTACTGCGTCGAGAACCCGGACCCCGAGAGTCTGGCCCGGAGGCTGGACCGGCTGCTGCAGCACTTCCACCCCGACACGACCACCACCGTCTGTCTGGTTCTGGTCGACCCGGACAGCGGGCGCATCCGCATCGCCAACGCCGGTCATATCCCGCCGCTGATCGTGCACGACGACGGCACCGCCGAGTACGCCGCCGCCGCGGGCCCGCTGCTCGGCCTCGGCCTGGACCGGCCGCCGCCCACCGAGGCGTTGCTGCGGCCGTCCGACCGGCTGCTGATGGTCACCGACGGGCTCATCGAGAATCGTGGCACCGACCTCGCCGTGTCCATGGAGCACCTGCGTACGGCCGCCGCCGACGGCCCGCCGGGCATCGGCGCACTGTGCGACACGCTGCTCGGCTGCTTCGGCCGGGACCCGCAGGACGACATCGCGCTGCTGGCGTTACGGCTGGGGGGATCGGGCTAGGGTGAGGGCGTCCGTCCTAGAACAGGGGTGCCCATGCCGCAGATCACCGTCGACTACTCCGCACAGCTGAAGGACGCCTTCGACCGGCGCGGGTTCGCAACGGCGCTGCACGCCGAGGTGGTCGAGATCGCGGCCGCGCGGATCGAGGCGTGCAAGACGCAGTTCCGCCGTACCGAGGACACCACGGTCGGCGCCGACCCGGACGGGCACGCGATCGTGCACGTCACCCTCGGCCTGCTTGCAGGGCGCACCGAGGAGACCAAGGCGCGGCTCACCGAGGCGGTGCTGGAGCTGCTGCGGCAGCACGTGAAGCCGGATACGGGGCTTGCGCTGCACGCATCGGCCGAGGTGCGGGACCTCGATGCGTCCTACCGCAAGTTCGAGAGCTGACCCTCGTCAGGACGCCAGGGCGACCAGCCGGCCGACCAGGTCGGTGAAGGGCCCGTCGGCCGGCTCGTCCTTGAGGGTGCGGCGCAGCAGCGCCCTCATCTCGGCGTCGTGGGCGGCGCTCACGGCCGCCAGCGCCGCGAAGTCGTGCACGAGCTGTACCTCCAGTTCGCCACGCGGGATGCGCCGACCGTCCAGCCAGATCAGCGCCGTCGACTCCACGAGCGAGATCCACGAGCGGATCACCAGTTCCAGCCGCGCGGGCGGATCCTGGACCCGCAGGTGCGCAAGGATCTGGACATACGCGGCCTGCCGCACCGAGTCGATGAGCGCGTTCGTCCGGGACACTGCATCTTTTGAGCGGACTCCGTCCGCGGGGACGGCGGGGCCGCCGCGCATCAGCGCGGAGAAACCTGGCCCGTGGTCGTCGACGAAGTCGAAGAACCGGCGCATCACCCGCAGCAGCCGAGCCCCTAGCGGACCCTCCTGCGGCTCCACGAACCGTTCGGCCAGATCATCGGACGCACGCTTCAACGCGGCTTCGTACAGGCTGAGTTTGCCGGGAAAGTAGTGGTAGATCAGCGGGCGCGAGATGCCCGCGGCCGACGCTATCTCGTCGATCGAGACCTCGTCGGGGGAGCGCTGGCTGAACAGTTCGAGCGCGACGCCGATCAACTGCTGCCGCCGCTCCTCGACTCCCATTCTGCGGCGTATCCCGGTAGTCATGCGAACACCTTACCGATCGAATCCGGCCCCGAACGGGCGGGACCGACGACGGTTGTTCACATATTCAGCACAAGTCTCCCACTGGGCGCCCACGATACGCAGATCAGCATCGAGTCACCGAGCTCCGCGTCGGTCAGCAGTTCGTCCCGGCGGTCGACCTCTCCCGCCGGCACCCGCTGTCGGCAGGTGCCGCAGAACCCCTGCTCGCACGAGCGGGGTGCCTGGCAGCTCGGCGCGGACGGCGGCGAGCACGGATGAGCCGGCCGGTATGGTCAACGTCCGTCGGCTGCGGCGCAGTTCGACCTTCTCGAAGGGGTGGTTGCCGACGACGGTGGCGCGCGGCGCGAACCGCTCCAGATGGACGGTGGCGCCCTCCGGGAGCCGGGCCTCGACGGCGGGGAACCCTCGTTCGACCACTTGTTGACGTTGCCGTCGACTACCGGAGCCCGGAGATCGCCCTTCCGTCGGCCAAAGTCCCCTTCAGCCCGGCCTGAGCCCCCTGCTTCGTCCGTACCGCCAGCAGATTGCCCTGCGCCGAACCCTCCACCCCGCCGGTCGCCCGGACCGACCGGGTGTCGGCGCTGCCCGCGGCGAGCAGGTACCAGGACCCCGCCGCCGACTTCCACAGCACCCCCGCCAGCACATGCGGATCCTTCGCACCACACGCGGCGACGTCCTCGGCCTTCGCCGCCACCGCCCCGTACGCCACGCCCGGCGTGTGGAACTGCGCCAGCACCCGCGCCCCGCCGCCCCGCCAGGTCTCCGCCCGTGTGCACACCCACGCCGCGTCCCCGGAGTCGTCCGGCAGCGTCTGTTGCGCGTACCCCCAGGCGTTCACGGACCGCACGCCCTGCGACCGAACCGCCGCGAGCGAGCACGCGAACGGCGACCAGGTGCGCAGCGCCGCCGCCCCGGACACCTCCCGCGGCGCGGCCGGCCGCCCCACGGTGAGATGCGCCGGCGCCAGCTCCCCGAGGTCGGTCAGCAGCCGTGTGCCCGAAGCGTCGGTCAGCTGCAGCACGTTCCACGACGTGCATGCGCCGGTCTGCTGCGCCGGGCTCGCCAGCGGGGCGGTCACCCCGCCGGTGGGACCCAGGTCCATCGCCCCGGCCGACGGCTTCGACAGGTCCCGCTCGGCCGCTCCGGTCACCCAAGGCGCCGTCAGATAGCGGACGTTGCCGTCGGCGCGGTCCAGCACCAGCGCGTCCGCCTCGGCGCCGGCCGCCGCGTCGACCCGGGCGAAGTCGAGCGCCGCCCCGCTCGTGCCGCTCACCGGCTCGGCATAGCGCACGATGCGCAGAGCGTCGTAGAAGATCACCACACGGGCGGCGTCCACCCGGCCCGCGTACAGCAGTTGCGGCGGTCCGGCCGGGCCGCCCGACGGGGTGCCGGGGGTCGCCGAGACCTGGACGGACTCGCCGGGCCGCGCCCATACGGCGAGCGCGCGGCGCAGCAGCGCCTTGTCACCGGGCAGGTCGCCACGCGCGGGCCACACGGAGAAGTCGGTGCGCGCCGACGTCTTCCACGCGATGGCTGCCGCCTTCGTCACCTTGGCCGGATCCAGGGCGGCCCGGGCGGCCGGGTTCTGCGCGTACGAGGGTGCGGCCGCGCCGTCCGGGCCCCAGCCGCCGCTCGGCAGCGCGAGCAGCGCGCCGCACACCGCGACGGCGGCCGCGGCAGCGAGCGCGGCCTTGGTGTGCTGTCTGCGCCGCATCAGATCGGTCGGCCGCGCCTGCAGCGAACACGGGTCGAACTCGGGGGAGTCGAGCAGCGCGTCCTGCACCGGCACACCCGCCGCCTGACGGACGGCCGCCGCGGGGTCCGCCACGCCCGCCGCGTCGAGTACCTTGCGGACGCCGTCCTCGGGGAGCTTCTCCAGGCCGCGCAGCACATAGGCGGCGCGGGCCGGGCCGGAGAGCGTCGACAGGTGCTGGTCCAGGGCGAGTTCGTCCGCTCCGCCGGAGCGCGGGAAGAGCCTGAGGCCCCACACCTGGGGGAACAGCGACGGCAGCTGGGCCCGCTTCGGCCAGGCCCTGCGCTTCAGCGGCAGACCCGCCTCCAGCGCCGTACGCACCACCTGGAGGCGGACGAAGGAGTAGCCGGGGTCGCCGTCGCGGCCTGTCGCCTGGGCCGGGATCACGGAGGCGGAGGCGCGCCCGCGGGGGAGTGCCCGCTGGGTGAGGGCGTGCGCGGTCAGCACCCGCCGGTTTCGGCCGAGGCCCGGCGGCAGCACCAGATAGGCCAGCCGGACGAGCCGGGGGTAGTGCTCGACGAGCGCGGCCTCGGCCTGCTCGACGTCGACGACCGGGCCGGAGGCCCGAGTTGTGCGCGGGGCGACATCCTGTGACTGCACGCCCGGCAAAACGAGCGAGACGGTGGATGGTCACCTGGACCGGGCCCCTGCCGTCCATTCCGTCACTGGGGTCCGGGGGCCGCACCCACGAATCGGGCTCTGGGGCGGAGCCCCAGCGGGGTGCGGGGGATGGAGTCCCTGCCGGGGTCGAAGGGCGGGGCCTCTGGTGGGGTCGGAGGGGCGGAGCCCCAGCGGGTGCGGGGGCGGAGCCCCGCGGGGGGTGCGGGGGATGCTGTCCCCGCCCGGGGGCCAAGGGCGGGGCCTCTGGCGGGGTTGAAGGGGCGGAGTCCCTGTAGGACGGGAAGGGTAGGGGCGGCGGGGGCGAAAGCCTCAGGCGTCGGCCGCGCCGGTGACCCCCTGGGGCCCGGAGGCGGATCGTCCGGCCCGGGGCCCGTGGACTGCTGCGCATTCCGTTGCGGGACCCGACGCCGGTCTACCCGTACTCGCTCGCCTGGTACTCGGTCAACCGGCCGCCAGGCCCGGAGGAACCGGCGGGCCAGGCTGCGACGGGCCTACGAGGCGGACCCGGATCCGGGGCCCGGACGTGGGCCCCTGCGTGGGTTCGAGGGGGCTGTGGGTCTGCGGGGACGGTCAGTCCCCGGGCTCGATCAGCAGGCGCGCGTAGTTCGCCATCGAGCGCTGGTAGCGCGGCAGATGGGGCGCGAGCGCGCCCAGCACGAGGGAGAGGCCCTCGCGGTCGCGGCCCAGGCTCGACAGGCACAGGGCCAGACAGGCGCGCACCGCGTCGTCGAGTTCGTCGGACGGGGCCTCCAGTTCGGGCGTGAGCAGCTTGACGCCCTCCTCCGCCTGCCCGGTGTTCCGCAGCGAGCTGGCCAGCTGGATCTTGGCCCGGCGCCCGCGGTAGCCGTCGAGGCCGCGTGCCAGCGCCTCCCGGTACAGCGGCACCGCCCGGTCCGAGTGACCGGTCGAGTCCCAGGCGCAGGCCTGTTCGAAGGGGCCGACCGGGCTGTCGTCGGGCAGTTCGGCGACAAGGGCGTCGATCACCGCCCGGAACTCGGCCGCGCCCTCCTCGCCGTAGTCGTCGAACGTCGCCCAGGCGGCGGCCACGCGCTCGTCCCAGTCCTGCGTGCTCATGTGTCCCCCTCGTCTCGACCGCTCGACCGGAGACCCTCGCACACATGTGCCGTCCGGGGCACCGGATTTGCGTGATCTTGGAGTGAGCCATGGCGCAATTGAGTACGGAGCGCATCGGAGCCGTACGGAAAGGGAGGGCCCTCGCGGGGGGCTCCCAGTGGCAAGGGCCGGAAGGACCGGAGGAACACATGAGGTGGACGCGCGAGAAGCTGGCGGCCGGTGCGGCCGTCGCCCTGCTGGTGCTGACCGGCTGTGGCGGCTCGGGCGGTTCGGCCGCGTCGGGCACCGACCGGAGCAAGGTCCCGGCGACCGCGACCGGCAGCCTTGAGGACCTGGCGGCGGACGTGAAGTGCAAGCCGAACATCCAGACGGACGCCGACGAGATCCGTCAGGCCATCTGCAACAACTCCGACGGCAAGTTCGTGCTGGCCACCTTCGCCACCGACCGGGGACAGCGCGAGTGGATCAACGACGCCAAGGACTACGGCGGTTTCTACCTCGTGGGCAGCAAGTGGGTCGCCGTCGGCGACGACGCAGTGGTCAAGGCGCTGCGCGGCAAGCTCGGCGGCGACCTGGAGACCGGGGTCGACCACCACGCCCACGCCGGTCACAGCGGCTGAGCCGCGGCCGGTCCGGTGGATCGGCCACTCCGGGGCGCACACACCGAAGGCCGGTGGCGGGATCTCCCGCCACCGGCCTTCTTCAGTGGGTCACCGGCTCAGTGGGTCACTGGCACTTCTGACCCGTGTTGATGCAGTTGGCGATCGTGGCCGCCAGGTTCCCGGTCGTGACGCTGATGAAGTCGTCGTGGTCGGTGGCCGGCTTGTGGAGCTGCTCCGGGAAGCCGTCCACCGCGTAGGCGTTCTTCACCACACCGTTCTGGATGGTCGGCGGCGTGATGTTGTACACCAGGCGCATCGTCAGTTGCGGGATGGCCTTGAAGCCGTTGCCGCAGACACCGCTCGCGGGGTCCGCGAAGGCCACGTGGGTGCGGTGGTTGGCGCTGTCGATGTTCTGGCCGTCCCAGCAGCTCTGGAAGGCGAACGTGCGCACCACCTTGCTGCCCTGCGGGCAGATCGGGTACTGCGTCGTCAGCTGAACCTTGTTCTCGAAGCCGGTGCAGCTCCAGTGCGCGTTGGCGTTCGCCAGGCCGTTGGTCGTGGTCTTGGCGTCACCGGTGATGATGCGCAGGAACTGCGGCATCGCGACGACCTTGCTGGCCGCGCTGCCGACGTACTTGATCTGCGCGACATCGGGCTTCAGGATCCGGCCGACGTTGCCTTCCTTGCCGCCGCCGTCCGCGTTCTGGTCGAAGTCCTTGGTGCCGTCCTGGACACGGACCACGGGCCAGTAGTACGCCGAAAGGTCGTTCTTGTTCTGGCAGCTGGTGCCGCCCTGCAGGAACGTGTTGTTGCTGGAGAACGCGTTGACCTTCTGGTTGCCGACGTAGTCGTGCAGGTGGTGCGCGCCGTTGGTCACGCCGGGCGCCACGATCACGTTGTCGGTGTTGTGGTTCTTGTTGGCGTTCGTACCGCACCGGGTGGTGAACGTGCCGGTCGAGGCGTTGGCGGTCTTCCGCGGCTTGGCCTGGACGTTCGGCGCGACCTTCGTGATGTCCACGAAGTCGGCCGCGACAGGTCCGTTGCCGGCCTGGCCACCGATGTTCTGCTGCTGGCCGGCGCCGGCCTGGCCGCCGTTGTTCTGCTGCTGGCCGGCACCTGCCTGCCCGCCGTTGTTCTGCTGCTGCCCGCCGTTGTTCTGGACGCCCCCGGCGGTTGTGTTGTTGACGGGGGTTCCGGTGCAGGCGGCAAGACCGTCGAGCGAGGCCGGGGCGGTGGCGCCCACCCGCTTGAAGTCGATCTTGATTCTGCCGATGACCGCGGTCCGCTTGTCCTTGAGCGGGCCGAGGATGGCGTTCTGAACGAAGTTCGCGTCGTTCGCCTGCGCCTGGCGTGTCGAGGCGAGCCGGGCGTATGCCTCGGTGATCTGCTTGTCCAGGGTCGCCAGTTCCGTGTCGACCTGCGACTTCGCCGCGCTCGGCGTGGTGGTCAGCTGCTGGCCGACGTCCGGGCAGGTGATCGTGGCGATCTGGGCACTGGCGGCCTTCGTTGAATTCCCTCCCCACGCCTGGTTGTTCGACTCGTGAGCCGAGGCGTAGTAGTTGGCCCAGAGCAGCCCGCCCCCACCGACTGCTAGGGCCGCCGATGCGGCTATGGCCTTGGTGGCCAGCGGCGTACGGCGTTTGCGTGTGTTGCGTCCCATGGAACTCCTCTGACTTCCTTTCGGGGCGGAGGCGCCCGACAGGGGTGAAGCGGTGTCCTCGAATACGCACGGGGCCCATGGGGTGTTCAGAGGTGACAGAAAAACTTGGAAGTTCCTGAGGGCATTTCGGGCGCAAGAGGTGCAGAAGCCCCTGTTTCAAAGGGAGTTGAGGGGGGTAGATCGCAGATTTTTGAATCGAATTCAGTGGCCGGCGGCGGAACTGCCTTCACCGCCCGTGATCCAAATAGGCGAGTACGGCCAGAACCCGGCGATTGTCGTCATCGGAAACCTCAAGGCCCAGTTTGGTGAAGATGTTCGAGGTATGTTTCGCGATCGCCCGTTCCGTGACCACGAGTTGGGCCGCGATCGCCGTGTTCGAACGGCCCTGGGCCATCAGTTCCAGCACCTCCAGCTCCCGGGGCGTCAGCCGGCCCAGCGGCCGGTCGTCCGCCGCCCGCCGCGACAGCAGCTGCTGGATCACCTGGGGGTCCATGGCGGTGCCGCCTGCCGCGACCCGTCGTACGGCGTCGACGAACTGCTCCGCGTCGAACACCCGGTCCTTGAGCAGATAGCCCACCCCGCCGTTTCCGTCCGCGAGCAGTTCCCGGGCGTACAACTGCTCCACGTGCTGCGACAGCACGAGCACCGGCAGCCCCGGCCGGTCCTGGCGGGCCCGCAGCGCACACTGCAGCCCCTCGTCCGTGTGCGTCGGCGGCAGGCGTACGTCCACCACAGCGACGTCGGGCGCCAGCTCGGACAGCGCGCGGGCCAGCTCGGGGCCGGTCGCCACGGCCGCGGCGATCTCGAAGTCGTACGCCTCCAGCAGCCGGACCAGTCCGTCACGCAGCAGGAACAGGTCCTCGGCTAGGACAACGCGCACGGAATCTCCATCGTCACCATGGTGGGACCGCCCGCGGGGCTGCTGACGGCCAGAACGCCGTCGAATGTTCCCAGCCGGCGCTCCACCCCGGCCAGACCCGAACCGGCCCCGACCACCGCGCCGCCCCGCCCGTTGTCGGTGACCGCGATCCGCAGCATGCCGTCCGTGTGATGGACGTTCACCCGGATGCGGTCGGCGCCGGAGTGCTTGGCGGCGTTGGTGAGGACCTCGCTGACGGCGAAGTACGCGGCCGACTCGACCGGGGCGTCCGCGCGGCCGTCCAGATCCACGGTCACCTCGGTGGCCAGGGGCAGCCGCAGCGCCAGCGCCCGTACGGCGTCGCCGAGGCCGCGTTCGGCGAGCACCGGCGGGTGGATGCCGCGGACCAGGTCGCGCAGTTCGGCGAGCGCGTCGGCGGAGGACCGGCGGGTCTGCGCCAGAAGCTTCCTGGCCTGCGCCGGGTCCTTGTCGAGGAGCATCTCGACGGTGCCCAGATCCATGCCCATCGCGACCAGCCGGGCCTGCGCCCCGTCGTGCAGGTCCCGCTCGATGCGCCGCAGTTCGGCCGCGGAGGCATCGACGGCGTCCCGCCGGGTCTCCGTCAACTTCTCTACACGGCGGGCGAGTTCGGCCTCGCTCGTCGGGGCCAGCTGCGCCTTGGTGATCCTGAAGTGCGTGCGGATCAGCGCGGGGTTCCACTTCACGGCGACGGCGAGCCAGACACAGCCGAGGACCCCCGCGGCGAAGGCGGTGGCCCAGCTGGTGACCGGGATGAACCCGTACCAGTAGTCGTCCGACGCGCCCACGATCGGCTTCCACAGGCCCGCCGCCAGCAGAACGCCGAAGGCCCCCTCCGCGAGCAGGCCCGGCGCCAGGACGGCGACGGTCGCGGCGGCCGTCGTGTCCACGAACAGCCAGCGCAGGTCCCGCCAGGTCGCCGGGTCCCGCAGCAGCCGGTTGGTGAGCTCCACCCGTCCCATGAGCCCACCGCGCGCAGGCGGCGGAAGGGGCTCGTACGGGGACGGGATCCGGGGCCCTGCCCACTCCTCCGCCAGCAGCCGGCGGCGGTCGGCGTACGAGCGCACCGCGAGGAGCACGGGCGGGGTGGTGAGCACTCCGACGCCCAGCGGGATGAAGGCGATCGACAACGTGGCCAGGACAGACATCATGAGGGACGGGATCCACCCCACCACCGCCAGCGCCGCGCCCTGCGCACCGGCCTTCAGCGCGTCCTGTATCCGTGCCACGTTCATGGACCCCCGCCTCTCTCGGTTCGGGTCCAGTGTGCCCGTCGCCTCCGTGCAGGTCAGGGGGATCACCACCCGGCCGGGGGGTGTACCTGACACCACCCCCGGCCCGACGGTCACAAGCTCAGAGGCCGAGCACCTTCGCCTCCACCGCGGGGTCGAGGCCCACCGCGGGCCGGTCGGGCCGTTGGGGCGCGGTGCCGCCGATGCCCTGAAGCCAGCTCCAGGTGTCGGCCACGGTCTCCGTGACGGGGCGGCAGTCCAGGCCCGTCGCGACCGCCCGCGAGACGTCCCCGCTGTGCATGGCGTCGTGCATGTCGCTGTTCGGGGGTACCCACACGGGCAGCTGCGTCCACGGCTCGATGCCCGCGTCGAGGACGACATCCGGGTCGGTCCAGCGCAGCTCGGCTGCCGTGCCCGTGACGTCCACGCAGGCGTCGAGGAGGTCGCCCATCGTGGCGTGCCCCTGCGGGCTGACGAGGTTGTACGGTCCGCTTAGCTCCTGCTCCGCCGCGCCGAGGATCCACTCGGCGAGGTCCCGGACGTCGACGTACTGCAGCGGCAGGTCCCGTGGTCCCGGGGCCAGGACCGGGCCGCCGCGGGCGATCCGGGTCAGCCACCAGGGCAGCCGGCCGATGTTCTCGTACGGCCCGAGGATCAGCCCGGCCCGCACGAACACCGAGCCGGCAGCGCCGAAGGCGCCCAGCGCGGCCAGCTCACCGCCCCGCTTGTCCTGTGGATACTCGGTCAGGTCTGCGTCGGCCTCCGCACCCTCGACGAGGGGCGCGTCCTCGGCGTACCCGGCGGGCGGGGCCCACGCGTAGACCGAACAGCTGGACACATACACATACCGTCCGGCGCGGCCGGCGAGCAGCCGGGCGGCCTCGTGCACCGCGCGGGGCGCCCGCGACCAGGTGTCGACGACGGTGTCCCACTCGCCCTCGGCCAGCGCGGCCAACCCGCCCGGCGCGGTGCGGTCGCCCTGCAACGTGCGCACACCGGGCGGGGGCTGGTGCCGTCCCCGGTTGAAGACGGTCACCTCCCAGCCCCGCCCGAGTGCCGCCTCCACGACGGCCCGTCCCGCGAACTCCGTACCACCGAGCACCAGAAGTCTCATGCCGGCGACTCTGCCCGACCCGGCCGCGGGACGGAACGGGAATCTGCTACCAGGAGAACCGGAGAACCGGCGGTTCCCGGAACCGTCAACGCCCGGTCGGCGGCGCGTACTTGTAGCCCACGCGCCGTACCGTCTGGATCGCCTTGCGGTGCTCGGCGCCCAGCTTGCGCCGCAGCCGGGCGACGTGGACGTCGACGGTGCGTCCGTCGCCCACGTGCCCGTAGCCCCACACCGTGGTCACCAGCTGGTCCCGGGTGTGCACCCGGTGCGGGTGCGCGACCAGATGGGCGAGCAGCTCGAACTCCAGGTAGGTGAGGTCGAGCGGCCGTCCGTCCACCTCGGCGATGCGCTGTGCGGCGTCGATGCGGACGAGCGCATCG
This sequence comes from Streptomyces sp. NPDC001634, assembly GCF_040298185.1. Taxonomy (NCBI): domain Bacteria; kingdom Bacillati; phylum Actinomycetota; class Actinomycetes; order Kitasatosporales; family Streptomycetaceae; genus Streptomyces; species Streptomyces sp. NPDC001634. The sequence goes on from NZ_JBEOZU010000017.1 coordinate 111,067, forward strand.
CCGCCGCGGCCGGTGTCGTCGGTGTCCACGGCGTCCGGGTGGTCCGGCATTGCGACCGGCAGGAACGGCGGCTGCTGGTCGGCCGGGACGAGCACCAGGTAGCCGATCATCGGCGGCCGGCCCGGCAGGCCGGGCACGGAGTGCTGGGGCGCCGGCAGCCAGGTGGCGCCCGGCGGAAGGAGGCCCGCCACGTCGACGGTCTCGTTCCGGTCCACGGCACGCAGCCGGTGCCGTGCGGAGCCGTTCGACGGGGCGGTGGTGGGCTTGAGGGTGGTGGCGGTCGAGAGAGAACGGGTGGTCGCCATGAGAGGTCAGCTCTTTCGCGCGAGAAGTTCGTCGGGGAGGCCGACGACCGCGAGTTCGTGGTCGGGGTCGTCGAGGACGTACGTCGTGCGCGCTGGCCGAAGGCCGGGGTGTACGGCTTTAGAGGGCCCGCGCGTTCCCCGCGCGACAACACACCCGGTCGAAGTCGTGGTGCTGACGGGAAGGCCAGAAGGGCTCGAGGTCATGGCGACCCGTCGCGCTGTACTTCTGGAAGCCGGTCATGGCCCCATTGAAGCAGACACCCGGGTCCCGCAGGAGACTCCTCTCACTGGTCGGACGCTTCCCTGGAGGGAAGTTGACGGAGACAAGACGAGGGGGGCGCCCACCGGACGGTGGACGCCCCCCTCGGGAGCCGTGGGCGTCGATCAGACCTGGCCGGCCTTCTCCAGCGCCGTGCAGCAGGTGTCGACGATCAGGCGGGTCACCACGTACGGGTCGACGTTGGCGTTCGGGCGGCGGTCCTCGATGTAGCCCTTGCCGTCCTTCTCGACCTGCCACGGGATGCGGACCGAGGCGCCGCGGTTGGAGACGCCGTACGAGTACTCGTTCCACGGGGCGGTCTCGTGCAGGCCCGTCAGGCGGTCGTCGATGCCGGCGCCGTAGTTCTTGACGTGGTCCATCGGCTTGGAGCCCTCGCCGAGCGACTCGCACGCGGTGATGATCGCGTCGTAGCCCTCGCGCATCGACTTGGTGGAGAAGTTGGTGTGCGCGCCGGCGCCGTTCCAGTCGCCCTTGACCGGCTTCGGGTCGAGGGTGGCGGAGACGCCGAAGTCCTCGGCGGTGCGGTACAGCAGCCAGCGGGCGACCCACAGCTGGTCGGCGACGTCGAGCGGGGCCAGCGGGCCGACCTGGAACTCCCACTGGCCGGGCATGACCTCGGCGTTGATGCCGGAGAGGCCCAGACCCGCCTTCAGGCAGTTGTCCAGGTGCGCCTCGACGACGTCACGGCCGAAGATCTCGTCCGCGCCGACACCGCAGTAGTAGCCGCCCTGCGGGGCCGGGAAGCCGCCCTCCGGGAAACCGAGCGGACGCGAGCCGTCGAAGAAGGTGTACTCCTGCTCGATGCCGAAGATCGGCTCCTGCGCGGCGAACTTCTCGGCGACCTCGGTCAGCGCGGCACGCGTGTTGGAGGGGTGCGGGGTCATGTCCGTGTTGAGGACCTCGCACAGGACCAGCACGTCGTCGCCGCCGCGGATCGGGTCCGGGCAGGAGAAGACCGGCTTGAGCACGCAGTCCGAGGAGTGGCCCTCGGCCTGGTTCGTGGAGGACCCGTCGAAACCCCAGATCGGCAGCGCGTCGAGGCCGGCGGGGGCGCCCGCGATGATCTTCGTCTTGGAACGAAGCTTGGCCGTCGGCTCGGTGCCGTCGATCCAGATGTACTCAGCCTTGAAGGTCACGGGCCACATCCTTCGGGGGTGGGTCAGGCGCACTTGCGGGTGCTGCGGCGCTGCGGCACTGGGGCGCCGCGGTTGTTGCCCGGCAGCTTGTCAACAGGCGATTTCCCGATCATTGCCCGAGTGTGAACCGTGTGTTACCGGGTCATGCTGTGCCGTGATGCATGCCGTCCCCGGCCGCGGCGTCCCGCACTCCGCCCAGGAACCCCCGGATCGCGGCGAGTTCCCGCTCGTCGTACCGCTTCAGCAATTCCACCGCCCGTTCGATCAGCGGGCCGAAGAACTCCCACCCAAGCTCCACCGCCCGCTCGTCGACCTCGACGAGCACCCGTCGCCGGTCGCGCCCGTCCCGTACGCGCCGCACGTGCCCGAGCCGTTCCAGGCGGTCGACCAGGGCCGTGGTGCCGGCCGAATTGAGCCCGAGGAGCGAACCCAGGCGGCCCGCCGTCATGTCCTCCCCGGCGCGCGACGCGTCCATGAGGGCGATCAGGGCGCGTACGTCCGTCGGGTGCATGTCGTTGCGGTTCGCGAACCGGGAGCTGTGCAGACCGAGTTCGGCGGTCACCGCGCGCAGCAAATGCACGATCTCCATCTCGCGTTCGTGGTCCGACATGCCTTCCTTCCGACTATCATCTCGCTGACCGATTATCTCGCTGAACGAGATAATAAGGGAGGGTGCATGATCGACCGCGCATTCGATGTTCAGGGGTTCCGGACGGCTTACGACACGGTGATGGCGAAGTGGCCCGCGGACCGGGAGGCGCTCACCGTCACCACCCGCTTCGGTGTGACGCATGTGAACGTGTGCGGCTCCCGCGACGCACCGCCGCTCGTCCTCCTGCCGGGCGGCGGCGGCGCGACCTCGGCCTCCTGGTTCGGGTGCGTCGAGGCGCTCGCCCGTACGCACCGCGTGTATGCCGTCGACCTCATCGGTGAGCCGGGCCGCAGTACGAGCGAGGCCGGCCACCCCCTCCGTACGGTGGCCGACCTCATGGACTGGCTGGACCTGCTCCTGGACGCCCTGGGGGCCGACACGACCGCCCTGTGCGGCCACTCGTACGGCGGCTGGATCGCCCTCCACTACGCGCTGCACGCACCCGGCCGCGTGGCCCGCCTTGCCCTGCTCGATCCGACGCAGTGCTTCGCCGGATTCCGGGCCGCCTACCTGCTGCACGCCCTTCCCATGCTGCTGCGCCCCTCCGCGCGCCGGATCCGCGCCTTCCTGGAGTGGGAGACCGGCGGGGCGCCGCTCGACGCGGAGTGGCTGCGGCTCCAGGAGGCGACGGCCGGTTTCCCGGCGGTGAAGCCGGTCACGGGGCCGCGCCCGAGCGCCGCCGCGCTGCGCTCGCTGCACGTGCCGGTCCTGCTGCTCGTGGCCGCGCGCAGCAGGACTCATGACCCGGCTCAAGTGGCCGCTCGGGGCGCCGAGTTGCTGCCACAGGTGGAGACCGACGTCCTGCCGGACGTCTCACACCACGCCTTGCCGCAGACCAACCCGGCGGCCACGAACCGCCGCCTCCTGAAGTTCCTAGGCCGCTGATCTCACCCCACTTTCTCGATCAGGGCCCGGCGGATCAGGAACTTGCCGGGCTCGCGGACCTGTTCGAAGGCCGCGTTGTTGAGCAGCACACAGCTACCGGAGACCGAAGTGACGGTGACCGTCGTGGACTTGTTGTTGTCCAGGTTGGTGACCTTCAGCTTCGTACCCGAAGGGAACTGGTTGCTGGAAGCGGCCGGGGCGCCGCCCTCGCCGGAGAGCGTGACCGTCGAGCCCTTGCAGACCTGCTGCCCCGAGGCGTTCGCGGCGTTCCCGGCGTTCCCGGTGTTGTTCGCGGGTGCCGTCGCCGCGGGCGCGGAGGTGGCGGCCCCCGAGGCCTGGGGGTCCTGAGCCGACCCCCCGGCCTGCGCGGTGCCGCCGGACTGCGCCGATCCTCCCGACTGAGCCGCTCCGCCCGCCTGGATCGACTCCCCGACCTGGCAGCCGGACGCCTCCTGCTGGCGCTTGATCTGGGCGACGACCGCCTCGCGGTTGGCGATCCGCGCCGCCGACTGGGCGTCCGGCTTGGCCTTCTGCGCGGCGATGAACGACTCGTTGTTGCCGAGCGCGGTGGCCAGGCCCTTGCAGACCGTCGAGTTGGATGCGTTCTGCACGTTCGCCGCGTTCGAGGTGGCCGCGAGGGCGAAGGCCCCGCCGCCGGCCACCACGACGGCACTGGTCAGAAGTGCAATCTTCTTCTTGGGGCTGAGGGTTCTCCTACGCGACATGCGCGCCTCCTGTCCCCGGCCGTCTCGGTGGTCGGCCGGATGCGATAGGTACGCCGCTATGTACGAGATCCCGAACGGGGTTACTCAGCGGTTACAGGAGTCACCGAAGTAACGTGGGTCACACAGGAGTTGGGTTCAGCGGGACAAAGCGTCCCGTACCGCCTCGTCCGTGCGTGCGACGACGGCCGTACCGTCGTCGGCGGTGATGATCGGCCGCTGGATGAGCCTGGGGTGCTCGGCGAGCGCGCGCACCCAGCGGTCGCGGTTCGAGTCGTCCCGCGCCCACTCCTTCATGCCGAGTTCCTTGGCGTCCGCCTCCTGGGTGCGGGTGATGTCCCACGGTTCGAGACCGAGCCGCGTCAGCACCTCGCGGATCTCGTCCTCGCTCGGTACGTCCTCCAGATAGCGGCGCACGGTGTAGTCGGCGCCCTCGGCGTCGAGCAGGGTGAGTGCGCTGCGGCACTTCGAACAGGCCGGGTTGATCCAGATCTCCACGGATCACACGGTAGTCGAAACACCGTTCCCGGAGGCTGAGCCGGACTCGGCAGCGAGGGATGCCCCCATCGGTGCAGCAGCCGGATCAGCCCGCTGCCACGCCGAAAGGGCTGGTGCCGACGGTGGCCGTTGCGACGACCTTGTCGGATTTCGGGTCGGGGTTCCCGGGTGGGTCCTCGTCGTGCCCGCGCGAGCTCTGTTCGAATTTGCCGCCGTCTCACACGCATCTCGCGGACCGGGTGTGACACAGCGACAATTACCTTGCCCACCTGGACGTTTGCCGACCTCTGCGGACTCCCTGGATGTCAGTGCCGGGCAGTAAACTATAAGGAGTGTTCGAGGGAGTTGCCGGGGTGTCCGGCGGCTCCCTGACCGCGACAGGAGGATGCCTGTGCCCGCTGCCGCAACCAAGCCGAAGCCGACCCAGTCCACCGCCAAGCACCCGGTGCTCATGGACCTGCCGTACGCGCCGGTGGAGAAGCGACCGCTCCCGCCGGGGCGGCCGCGTGAGTGGTACGTCACGCACAACCGGCGCCTCAAGGCGATGCGTCTCGCGATCGCCCTGCTCGACTCCGGGGTGTACGTGCCGAACCAGGCCCGCAACGAGAAGATCCGGAGCACGGCGGAGCTGATCGGAGTGCATCCGCCGTCGGACACGACGTGTCACATGGTGCGGGCGCTCATGCGGTACAGCCGCTGAGCCTTGGCGCCGGGTGCCCTGTTGTTCCGAGGGCGCCCGGCGTTGGGGTTGCCGTCCCCGGGAGTTTCGCCCTCATACCCCATCGGCCTGAACGACCTCGTTCTCGAGCTCCCCCACTCGCGACTTCGCTCGAGCGGGGGGACCCTCATGACGCGCTGGTCATACCCCTGCTCAGCCGGACAGCTCCCGCTCCAATGGTGTCCGGAAGCGTGGTGTCACCCGGGTGCCGGCCAGCCACGACCCCAGCCGCGCTGCCTCCGTCTCGATCGCCGCTCGCTCCTCGCTGCCCAACCCCTCCGTCTCCAGCAGACGCCACAGCACCTCGCCGTCCGGCCGCTGGGCCCAGCCCCCTACCACCCGGCCGTTCCACCACACCGTCGGGCCCACGTTGCCGCTGCCGTCGAACAGGGCCGGGCGCAGTTCCGGAGCGAGGTACCAGTCCCGTTCCTGCCAGCCCATCGCCGTGGGGTCCAGGCCCGGGAGCAGGGCCGCCCAGGGTTCGGCCGGGGCGCCGACCGGTTCCTCGTCGCCGGCCGTCACATACGCCGTCACCCCGCCGTCGAGCGTCACCGGAACCGCTCCGATCGCCTTCAGCGCCCGGCGCACGTCCGTGACCTTCCAGCCCGTCCACCACTTGAGGTCCGCCTCCGTGGCCGGGCCGCAGGCCGTGAGCCACCGGCCGAGCAGTTCCGGCTGGGCCTCGGTGGGCGGGAGTTCGGGGTGGGGCGGGGCGACCGCCCAGCGGAACTGCGACGACGTCCACGCACCCAGCGGGCGCCCGCGCACCACCCGGCCCTCGACACCCAGCACCCGCATCAGCCGTGACGACACGGTGTGCAGGGCCTCGTAGCTCTTGCCCGCGCCGTATGTGAACTGCTCCTTCAACCGCGGTTCGTCCCGCGTGAGTTCGTTGACCGTCGCCTGCCCGCGCCGGGCCAGCGCGGCGAGCGCCGACGCCTCCACTTCCGTGAGCCATTCCTCCGTCAGGCGGCCGTCGCTCCCGGTCACCATGTCCTTGACCAGCCCGGCGCGTGCCTTCGCCGCGTTCGCGAGACCCGTGGACGCATGCACCGCGGCCGCCAGCCCGGTCGGGAACACGAACACCGTGTGCCGCATGCCGTGCATCCGCACGAGCGTCCGGTCCTCGTACAGGGCCCGCTCCACCTCCGCCACCGTCCTGCCCGCGTCCGTGAGCCGCGCGCCGACGGCCAGGTACACCGTGGCCGGATCCGTTCCGTGCAGCGCGACCAGCGATCCGGCGACCTCCTCGGGCGTGGTCACCCGTGCCTCAGGGGCCAGCCGCTGCCGCAGCGCGAGCCTGGCCCGCCGCTCGGCCGCCCCGATGTGCCGCTGCTGCCCGCCCACTCCGCCTCCATGGACTCCGGTCCCTTCCGGACGGCGCCCATCCTTCCGGAAGCCCGTCCCAGGCACCGCCCATCACCCGAAGCGCCGTATCCGAGATGCGGGCGCGCCTTGTCCCGGCCTTCACTGAAGTCATCAGGGGAAGGCGGGAGAAACGATGGCCCGACACGGCATACGGGACACGGCGTGGGGCCTCGCGGTCGTCATCGCGGCGGCTTTCGTGCTCAGCGGCTGTTCCGGCAAAGGCAGTCCCTCGACCACGGCGTCCAAGGCCGCGTCGGCCGCGGAGTCGCTCGCTTCTCAGGGCTCCTCCGCCGCGGCGTCCCTCGCCTCTGAGGCGTCGTCGGCGCTGGCCTCCGCGACCTCCGAGGCGGCCCACAAACTGGACGAGATCAAAGGCGGTGTGAACGCCAAGGGCGACGCCCGGCTCGGCACGGTGTCCACCGAGGCCGACGGGCGGAAGTCCGTGCAGGTCACGGTCTCCAACTCGACCTCGCAGTCCCGGTCGTACGCCGTCCAGGTCGATTTCCGCGACCACAGCGGCAAGCTCCTCGATGTGGCCCTCGTGACGGTGGACGACGTCGCCGCGGGTGCATCGAAGAACGCCACGGCGCTCAGCCACCGCAAGCTCTCCGGAGTCGTCGCTGCGGACGCCGTTCGCGTGGTGCGGTATTGATGCCGGTGGCCGGCATCCGTGGCACCACGCTGTGCGCGCCGGGGTCGGGTCCACGGCCCAGGGGTCCGCGTGGACCGGGTTCACGGCCGGGTCCCGCTCATTCGCGGCCGGTGTCATAACAGGGATCCGAGCACGGCGGTCGCGGCCGGTGCCCGTACGTCCACTACCAGGCCGTGCGCCCGGCACGTGTGTCACCCACGTCCCGGGACAGCACAGCTACGCGGCCGGGGGAGCCGTCGTCACCGAGGGCCCGTGGGTGAGGACGGTGTCCACGAACCGGCCGCGGTCCTCGGCGTTGTCGCGGAACCACAGGCCCAGCCGGTGCTCCGCGCCGGGCACGTCGAACCGGGTGAACGTGGCGTTCGCCGTGAGCGCCACAGCCACCGCCTCGGTCACCTCCGGCGGGATCACGGCGTCGGTACCGGGCACCGCGAGGACGGCCCGGCCCTCGTACGTCCGCAGCACCTCCAACGCGGGTGCCGAACGCCAGCTCCCCGGCGTACGAAGGATCTCGGTGAACCTGCCCGCGCCGTCACCGAATGGAACCGGCCATGCCTCGGCCGCGTAGACCGCGGGCGCGCACAGGCCGATGGCCACCACGCGCCGTCCGTAGTGCCGGGCGAGGTCCGCGACCGTCTGTCCGCTCATGCTGAAGCCGACGAGGATCAGCGGGCCGTGGGCCGGCGTCCGCGCGTCGATCACGGCGACCGCCTGTTCGAAGCGGCGCCGCAGGCTCAGTTCGGCCAGGCGGCCGGTGCTGCCGCCGTGCCCGGAGAAGTCGAAGGCGAGACCACGGCAGCCACGCGCGACGAAGTCCTCCAGCAGCGGAACCAGCCGCTCGGCGCAGCCGTTTCCGGCCCCGTGCAGCACGACGGCGGTGGCCGCGTCCGGGCCGCCGCCGTCGTCGCCGTACACCCCGCTGAGTCGTTCGCGCTCGTGATCGTGCGCGAAGGAGAAGAGTCGGCTCATGGCCCACATTCACTCATGGCCCGTATTCGCTCATGGCACCGGGTAACTCAGGCGCGGGAAAAGGAGATGCACGCCCCGTGACCACCTCCCTACGCTGGAGACGCGTTCCGGAGCCGCCCACCACCGGTTTCCGCCGGACCGGCACCAGCCGGTGGACTCGGGGCTACTCTCTACGCACCGACGGCGGCCGCCACCCCCAGCACCCCGTCGGACCCTCTGGCACAACCACTCACCCACGCCCACGGAGGCCCGTCATGGGCACCATTGTCATTGCCGGAACCGTCGTTCTTTTCGTTTTAGGGTTCAACAACCACGCCTGGTGGCTCGCCGCCGTCGCCCTGGTCTTCCTGTACGTGCAGTACGGACGGGGGTCGTCCTCGGCGTCCGGCCCGGGAGCCGCCCCGGGATCGGCCGCCACCTACCAGCAGTACCGCGAGCGCCGTGACCAGCAGGCCAAGTGGGAGCGCCGCTACCGCCGCGAGCGCCCCTTCGAGGCCCGCCGTCAGGAGCGGGAGAAGAAGGGCTGACCGGCCGCCGGTTCTACAGACCGGGCGCGCCCCAGATCGGGAACCAGCGGCCGAGGTCCTGCTCGATGCGCAGATCGCCCGCGAGAGCCGCCTTGATCTGCAGCTCCAGCGCGTTGTCGCGCCGCTCACCCTGCCCGGTGAGCGGCGCGAACGGATAGAAGGTGCCGCGCTTGTACAGATAGACCAGGCCGAGGCGCCGCCCGCGCTCGTCCTGGAAGCCGGCCACCGAGCACAGCAACTGCGGTCCGAAGCCATTGACCTCCATCGCGCTGTTCACCGCGTGCAGATCGTTGACCAGCGCGGACAGCTGGTCGGGCGTACGCCGCGACACCAGCCAGGAGTAGCCGTAGTCGTCCTGCTGCAGTTCGACGGGCGGTCCGCTGCGGTCGATGTCCGCGTCGAGGAGCGCCTGGACCTCGCGGTTCGTCTGGGTGAAGGCGCCGCCCTCGACCGTGGCGAAGCAGACCGCGCCGTTCCCGGTCGGGGTGAAACCGGCGGCGGCCTCGAGCGTGACCGCCGCCGACGGCAGGGCGAAGAGCTGGTCGAGGTCGGGCGCCACCGGCTTCGTACGCCCCAGCAGAATGTCCAGGAAACCCATCTATGCTCAGCCCGCCTTTCCCGGCGCCGCCGCCTCACCCAGCTCCGCGGAGATACGGGCGAGCTGCTCGAGCCGCTGCTCCAGGCTCGGGTGGGTGGAGAAGTAGCGGGAGATGCCCGGCTCGGCACCGAACGCGGGGGTGAAGTAGAAGGCGTTGAACGCCTGTGCCGTCCGCAGGTCCTTCGTCGGGATGCGGGCGATGTCCCCGGTGAGCTTGGTGAGCGCTGACGCCAGTGCTGAGGGCCGCCCGGTGAGATGGGCGGCGGCACGGTCGGCGGCCAGCTCGCGGTACCGGGACAGGGCCCGGATCAGCAGGAAGCTGATCGCATAGACGAGCGCCGAGATCCCCATGACGGCGCCGAAGACGGCGATGGTGTTCTGGTCCTTGCGGCCCCGCCCGCCGAAGAGCTCCGAGTAGAACGCGAACCGGACGACCAGCCCGGCGATCACCCCGAGGAACGACGCCACGGTGATCACGGCGACGTCCTTGTGCGCCACGTGCGACAGCTCGTGCGCCAGCACGCCCTCCAGCTCGTCGGGCTCCAGCCGCCGCAGCAGCCCGGTGGTCACGCACACCACGGCGTGGTCCGGGTTGCGTCCGGTCGCGAACGCGTTCGGCATGTCCATCTCGGAGACGGCGACGAGCGGCTTGGGCATGTCGGCCACGGCACACAGCCGGTCGACCACCCCGTGCAGCTGCGGATACTCCTCCCGCTCCACGATCCGCCCGTGCATCGCGTACAGCGCGATCCGGTCCGAGAACCAGTACTGCGCACCGAGCGCCGCCGCCGCGATCACGACGACCAGCACCCAGGACTTCAGCAGCACGATCAACGCGGCGACGAACGCCACGTACAGCAATCCGAGCAGAAACAGCGTGACCGTCATCCGTGCGGTCAGTCGCCGATCACTCCGGAACCGGCTCTGCATCCTGCATCACCCCGCAGTACCCAGCAGTAAGGCACTCGTCCCACCCCCATTGTGCGCCCTTCAACCCCCATGAACCGGTTCCGAACGACCCCATGGCAGGCAAAGAGTCCCTGTGAACGGGTGACCGTCCCCCTGTCCGGCCCACACAACGCGACGGAGCCCCGTCCCCGCCGGAAGGCGGGGACGGGGCTCCGTACGAGAGCTGTACGAGAGCTACCGGAGCTACCGTAGCGGCCGGATCACACGTCGAAGTAGAGCTCGAACTCGTGCGGGTGCGGACGCAGCTGCAGCGGGGCGATCTCGTTCGTACGCTTGAAGTCGATCCACGTCTCGATCAGGTCGGCGGTGAAGACGTCGCCCTGGAGGAGGAACTCGTGGTCGCGCTCGAGCGAGTCGAGGACGGCCGGGAGGGAGGTCGGGACCTGCGGGACGTTCGCGTGCTCCTCGGGAGCCAGCTCGTACAGGTCCTTGTCGATCGGCTCGGCCGGCTCGATCTTGTTCTTGATGCCGTCCAGGCCCGCGAGCAGCAGGGCCGAGAAGGCGAGGTACGGGTTGCCGGAGGAGTCCGGGGCGCGGAACTCGACGCGCTTGGCCTTCGGGTTCGAACCCGTGATCGGGATACGCATGGCCGCGGAGCGGTTGCGCTGCGAGTACACCAGGTTGACCGGCGCCTCGAAGCCCGGCACCAGACGGTGGTACGAGTTCACGGTCGGGTTGGTGAAGGCCAGCAGCGACGGGGCGTGCTTGAGGATGCCGCCGATGTAGTAGCGGGCGGTGTCCGACAGGCCCGCGTAACCGGCCTCGTCGTAGAACAGCGGGTCGCCGTTGTTCCACAGGGACTGGTGGACGTGCATGCCCGAGCCGTTGTCACCGAAGATCGGCTTCGGCATGAAGGTCGCGGTCTTGCCGTTGCGCCAGGCGACGTTCTTCACGATGTACTTGAACAGCTGCAGGTCGTCGGCAGCCGCGAGCAGCGTGTTGAACTTGTAGTTGATCTCGGCCTGGCCGGCGGTGCCGACCTCGTGGTGCTGGCGCTCGACCTTCAGGCCGGCCTTCTCCAGCTCCAGGGAGATCTCGGCGCGCAGGTCGGCGAAGTGGTCGACCGGCGGGACCGGGAAGTAGCCGCCCTTGTAGCGGACCTTGTAACCACGGTTGTCCTCGAGGGCGCCGGTGTTCCAGGCGCCGGCCTCGGAATCGATGTGGTAGAAGGACTCGTTGGCGCTGGTGGCGAAGCGCACGCTGTCGAAGACGTAGAACTCGGCCTCGGGACCGAAGTACGCGGTGTCGGCGATCCCGGTGGAGGCCAGGTAGGCCTCGGCCTTCTTCGCCACGTTGCGCGGGTCACGGCTGTACTGCTCGCCGGTGATCGGGTCGTGGATGAAGAAGTTGATGTTCAGCGTCTTGTCACGGCGGAAGGGGTCGACCCGGGAGGTCGACAGGTCCGCGCGCAGCGCCATGTCGGACTCGTGAATGGCCTGGAAACCACGGATCGACGATCCGTCGAAGGCCAGCTGCTCGTCCGGGTCGAACGCCTCGACAGGCACCGTGAAGTGCTGCATCACGCCCGGCAGGTCGCAGAAGCGGACGTCGATGAACTTGACGTCCTCGTCCGCGATGAACTTCTTGGCCTCGTCGGCGTTCTGGAACATCCAGCTCCTCCTACTCCCGACCGTCCGCGCCGGGGTGGTAGTTCTTTGTGCGGCCAGTGCGGTGGCACACGCTGTAGCCGACCTTAGGGACGCGGGATTTCTCAGGCGTGACCCATTTGTTTCTCCCAGGTTAACCGGAGCGTGCCTCCGTGACCCCGCCTCCATGCGGTCCAAAAGGGGCGCAGTACCGTGGTCGGGTGGACAACAGGCAAGCAATCGGATCGTGGCTCTCCGGTCCCCGCGCGGCCATGGAAGAAGCCGGAGCGGACCTCGGATACCGGGGGGAGCAGCTCGGCCTCCCCCAGGAGGGTCCGGGCTCGATCGCCCGCCCCGGCCGCCGCCTCGGCGCCCTGGCCGTCGACTGGGGCCTGTGCCTCTTGATCGCATACGGCCTCATCACCGACGGCTACAACCAGGCGACGGGAAACTGGGCCCTGCTCATCTTCTTCGTGCTGGGCATCCTGACGGTGGGCACGGTCGGCTCCACCCCGGGCAAGCGCCTCTTCGGCCTCCGCGTGGTGTCGGTGGACACGGGCCGTGTCGCCCCCCTGCGCACGCTCATCCGCACGGTCCTGCTGTGCCTGGCGATCCCGCCCCTGATCTGGGACCGGGACGGCAGGGGCCTGCACGACCGGGTGGCGAAGACGGTCGAGGTCAGGATCTGAGGGTTTCGGCACCCGAGGGTTTCGGCGCCTCTTGGACGGGCGGGGGTGGCAGCGCCCCGACAGGGGCGCGGGGCTGTGACATCAGGAGGCTCCGCCGCGTGGGCGCGACCAGCCCCCCACCGAGCCGCAGGTGGCAACAACGCTGATGGGCCGTCCCCCAAAACCAGGAGGTTTTGGGGGACGGCCCATCAGGAAGTCATTCGGCCTACCGGGCCTTCGGCCCACCCTTCGGCATCCGCATCCCCTTCGGCAGCGGCCCCTTCGGCAACGGCATGTTGCTCATCAGGTCCCCCAACGCCCGCAGCCGGTCGTTCGTAGCGGTCACCTGGGGACCAGTAAGCACCCGCGGGTACTTCAGCATCGTCGTACGCAGCTTCTTCAGCTCGACCTGGCCCTCGCCCGTGCCGATGACCACGTCATGCACCGGGACGTCCGCGACGATGCGGGCCATCTTCTTCTTCTCGGCGGCCAGCAGGCTCTTCACCCGGTTCGGGTTGCCCTCGGCGACCAGCACGATGCCGGCCTTGCCGACCGCGCGGTGCACCACGTCCTGGCTGCGGTTCATCGCGACCGCCGGGGTGGTGGTCCAGCCACGGCCGATGTTGTCCAGGACCGCTGCGGCGGCGCCCGGCTGGCCTTCCATCTGTCCGAAGGCGGCGCGCTCGGCCCGGCGTCCGAAGACGATCGCCATCGCGAGGAAGGCGAGCAGAAGGCCGAGGATGCCGAGATAGATGGGGTGACCGATCAAGAAACCGATCGCGAGGAAGACACCGAAGGTGATGATGCCGACAGCCGCGAGTACAAGACCGATCTTCGAGTCGGCCTTGCGGGTCATCTTGTAGGTAAGGGCGATCTGCTTCAGTCGCCCGGCATTCGCAGCGTCCGCTGCAGTTTCCTTCCTCGCCATGCCACGAAGTCTACGTGGCCCGGGAAGTGGCGACGACGGCAGTGCCGGATGGGGGAGCGGTGGGGACGCTCCGGCGGGGGGAGTGCGAGCGGTGGCGCGGTGACGCGGTGACGCGGTGATGCGATGACTACGAGCGCGACGCGGCGGCGTCGAGCACGCGCTGTGCCTCGACCCGGTCCTTGGCGCGGCGGCGGTCCTCCAGGACGGAGGTCCAGGCGTTCTGGCGGGCGGTGCGCTGACCGCCGCTCATGAGCAGCGATTCGATGGCACGGAGTGCATCGGTGAACGACGGGATCGCGGTGGCGCGAACGGGCGCGGCCTGCATGGTGGAGGTCCCCCCTCGGATCGGCGGCTCTGGGTCAGGGCTGTACGTGCGGTAAGACCAGGGTCACTGTTTGGTGTTACCAGGGCGTGACTGACCGGTCAAACGCCAATGAAACCTTGATACGCAGCCCCAAAAGCCTGACGCGGCCCTGATGTACCCCCCTAGCTGCGGGGACGGTCAGGACCGCGTCAATCGGCCACTACCGGGCGGTAGTCACTTGTGTGCGGATTCACACGTGGGAACTGGCACCGGGTGCCACTCCCTGGGTGACGACGGGTCAGACGGCCTGCGAGGCGATGTACTCGCCACGCTTCTCCACGGCCATCTGGTAGAGGCGCCCGGCGCGGTACGAGGAACGCACCAGCGGGCCGGACATGACGCCGGAGAAGCCGATCTGCTCGGCCTCCTCCTTCAGCTCCACGAACTCCTGCGGCTTGACCCAGCGCTCCACGGGGTGGTGGCGGACGCTCGGGCGCAGGTACTGCGTGATGGTGACCAGCTCGCAGCCGGCCTCGTGCAGCTGCCGGAGTGCGTCGCTGACCTCCTCGCGGGTCTCGCCCATGCCGAGGATGAGGTTCGACTTCGTCACCAGACCGAAGTCGCGGGCCGCGGTGATGACCTTGAGGGAGCGCTCGTAACGGAAACCGGGGCGGATGCGCTTGAAGATCCGCGGGACCGTCTCGACGTTGTGCGCGAAGACCTCGGGCCGGGAGGAGAAGACCTCTTCGAGCTGCTCGGGGACCGCGTTGAAGTCGGGGGCCAGGAGCTCGACCTTGGTGTGCCCGCCCTCGCGGCCGGCGGTCTGCTGGTGGATCTGCCGTACGGTCTCGGCGTACAGCCAGGCGCCGCCGTCCTCGAGGTCGTCACGGGCGACACCGGTGATGGTGGCGTAGTTGAGGTCCATGGTGACCACGGACTCGCCGACGCGGCGGGGCTCGTCGCGGTCGAGTGCCTCGGGCTTGCCGGTGTCGATCTGGCAGAAGTCGCAGCGCCGGGTGCACTGGTCGCCGCCGATGAGGAAGGTGGCCTCGCGGTCCTCCCAGCACTCGTAGATGTTCGGGCAGCCGGCCTCCTGGCAGACCGTGTGCAGGCCCTCGCTCTTCACGAGGTTCTGCATCTTCGTGTACTCGGGACCCATTTTCGCCCGGGTCTTGATCCACTCGGGCTTGCGCTCGATGGGGGTCTGGCTGTTGCGGACCTCCAGGCGCAGCAACTTGCGTCCGTCGGGTGCGACTGCGGACACGTCGGCTCCCTGTAGCTTCGATTCTTCGGCGTACACAAGGGTACGCCCGTGATTATCGGCCCCCGTGTCGAGGCCAACCTGGGGGACCCGGGGGGCATTCCCCTCCCGGGGCGAGCCGGGGGTTGTTCTCGCCCCCGCCGCCCCTGCCCGTCCCGTCCGTGGGGGCTGCCGCCCCCAGCCCCCCGCCTCGGCCTGAACGGCCTCGTCCTCGAACTCCCCCAAGCTCTCGACTTCGCTCGAGCAGGGGGACCCCCACGACAGGCTGCAAAATCAGCCCCTCCGGCGTTTGAGGAGCGGGGGTCCGGGGGCCGCCCCCGGACCCGGTCCGGGGCGGAACCCGGGCAGGAGGGCAGGGGGCCGAGCCCCTGGCGGGGTCGAAGGGGCGGAGCCCCTGGAGGACGGGAAGGGCAGGGGCGGCGGGGGCGGAAATCCTGCCGTCACGCCGACGCGCGCTGCACTTCCCGCGGCTTCAGCTCAGCGTTCTCCAGGACGTCCTGCAGATACCGTTCCGCCACCGGCAGCACCTCCTCGATCGTCACGTCCCGTCCCAGCTCGTTGGCCAGGGACGTGACGCCCGCGTCCCGGATCCCGCACGGGATGATCCGGTCGAACCACGCGTTGTCCGGGTTCACGTTCAGTGCGAAGCCGTGCATCGTGACGCCCTTGGCGACACGGATGCCGATCGCCGCGATCTTGCGGTCCTCGCGCCGCTGCCCCGCGTTGGACGGCGCGTACTCCGGGCCGTTCAGCCGCGGATCGAACTCCTCGTCCTGGAGGCGCGGGTCGAAGTCCAGGGACAGGCCGCCGAGGGAGGGGCGCTGCTCGACCGGGTCCCCGAGGACCCAGACGCCGCTGCGGCCCTCGACCCGGGTCGTCTCCAGGCCGAACTCCGCGCAGGTGTGGATCAGGGCCTCTTCGAGGCGGCGCACGTGGGCGACGACGTCGACCGGGCGCGGGAGCTTCTGGATCGGGTAGCCCACCAGCTGGCCCGGGCCGTGCCAGGTGATCTTGCCGCCCCGGTCCACGTCGATCACCGGCGTGCCGTCCAGGGGCCGCTCGTCGTCCGCCGTGCGCCGGCCCGCCGTGTAGACCGGCGGGTGCTCAAGCAGCAGGCAGGTGTCCGGGATCTCGTCCGCGAAGCGGGCGGCGTGCACCCGGCGCTGCTCGTCCCATGCCTCCTGGTACTCGACGGCCTGCGCCCCGAACCCCATACGGACGAACCGCAACTCACTCACGGCAAGCGCCTCCCTAGAAGCTTCGTAAGGCGCGAAAGGCGCCCACGCCACTGTACGTCCAGCCGGTCGGCGGGTGTCGTCCGGTCGCTCCCGTCAGCCCGACCGACCAATCCTCACACGATCGGATGAATGGGGGGCGAAGTGTGCGATCGGGCGCTCACTCTCAGCTACATTCGCGCCGTTCACAAGGCCATAATGGCTGCTCACAGGCGATACGGAGACCGCACCGCAGATGACGGAACGACCCGCGCAGCGCACCCCCAACCGACAGCTCGCCGCGCTCATCGCAGAAGCGGGGTTCTCCAACGCAGGTCTCGCCCGTCGCGTCGACCAGCTGGGCCTCGAACACGGGCTCGACCTGAGATACGACAAGACATCCGTGACCAGATGGCTGCGCGGACAGCAGCCGCGCGGCACCACGCCCGCGCTCATCGCCGAGGTGTTCACACGGCGCCTCGGACGCCGGCTCACCGCGCAGGATCTCGGGCTCGACGCCTGCGCTCCCGTGTACGCGGGCCTGGAGTTCGCCGCCACCCCGGAGGAGGCCATCGACATCGTCAGCGGTCTGTGGCGCAAGGACTCCGGCAGCCATGCCGAGCTGCGCAAGATCGCGTTCACCCCGGCCGGGCTGGTCGTGCCCAGCCGCGACTGGCTGATCGGCCGGGCCGATGACAAGGTGACCCGCGGTGAGCCGGTCCCCCGCATCCCCGCCCAGGGCCGCCCGGTCCTCCCCCGGCAGCGCAGCCAGTCCGAGCGCGGCCCCGGCCAGAAGGTCAGCGGAGGCGACATCGCCGCGCTCCGCTCGGTCGGCGAGCTCTTCCGCGCCCTCGACCACGCCTACGGCGGCGGCCACGCCCGCCAGGCGCTGGTGCGCTACCTGGAGCACGAGGCCGAGCCGATGCTCCGCGGCACCTACGGCGAGCAGACGGGCCGCCGCCTGTTTGCGGCGGCCGCCGATCTGACCCGGCTCGCGGGCTGGACGTCGTACGACATCGGCGCGCACGGCCTCGCCCAGCGCTACTTCGTCCAGGCGCTGCGCCTCGCGCAGGCGGCCGGGGACCGGATGTACGGGGCGTATGTGCTGGTCACCATGAGCCGGCAGGCCGTCTACCTCGGCCACGGGCGGGAGGCCGTACAGCTCACGCGCGTGGCGCAGCAGGGCGTCGGCACCTCGGCGCCGCCGGTCGTCCAGGCGCTGCTGCACGCCGTCGAGGCGCGCGGCCACGGCGTGCTCGGCGAGGTCCGGGCCTGCACGGCCTCGCTCGTACGGGCCGAGCGCGCCCTGGAGTCCGCCCGTCCGGGCGACGAAGTCCCCTACTGGGGGCGGTTCTTCGACGAGGCGCAGCTCGCCGACGAGTTCGGGCACTGCCACCGGGACCTGCAGCAGTACCGGGCCGCGGTCCAGCACGCCGAGCGCTCGCTGCAGCTGCGGGCGCCCGGCTACGCCCGCAGCCGGCTGTTCTGCCGGGTTGTGCTGGCCTCGGCGCGGCTCGGCCTCGGCGAGCTGGACCAGGCCTGCCAGTTGGGGGCCGAGGCCGCCGGGCAGGCGTCGGAGATGCGGTCGGTGCGGGCGGTCGAGTACGTACGGGACTTCGAGCGCCGGCTGGAGCCGTACAAGGACGCGGCGCCGGTGCGCGGGTACCGCGACAAGGTCGCCGCGCTGCAGTGAGCGCCGAGGCGGCTGCGGTTGAGCCTCAGGCGGCCGTGGGCAGCGGGTCCGCGATGTGCATCGGACCCGCGCCCAGGTCCGCCAGGACGGCCGTCGCGGCCCGGTGCCCGGAGTGCAGTGCGCCCTGGACCGTGCTGGTGTCCCGGTGGTCGCCGCACACATACAGCCCGGCCAGCAGCCGCACCGGCTTGCGCAGGTCGTACGGCGGCCGCATCGCCGGCACGGCCCGCGCGGTGTGGTGCACGGCGAGCGTCTCCCAGCGCGCGGTCGAGGTGCCGTACAGGCGGGCCAGATGAGCCCGTACGGCACCGTCGATGTCGGCCGGGGGTGCGCCGAGAACCGTCGAGGAGACCAGGGCGCGGCCCGCGGGCGCGCGTGACGGGTCCACCTGGCTGACGACCGCCGTATGCGCCACCGGGCCGCGGCGGTCCGCGTCGAGCAGCAGCGACGCACCGGTCGACGGAGGCTCGTCCGTGGTGTGGTGGACGACCGTGACGGGGTGGAAGTCCGGCACGCGCAGACCGGGCAGCAGTTCGGCTGCGGCATGCGCGTCGGTGGCCAACAGGACGGCCGCGCAACGGAATTCACCGTGCTCGGCGGTGGTCACCGAGGTCGTGGAGACCGACGTGGCGCGGACCCCGGTGTGCACGGTGCCCGGTGGCAGCGCCCGCGCCAGAAGCTCCGGCAGGACCTCCGCCCCGCCCTCCGGCAGGCACAGCCGGCCGCTCGCGAAGGCGCGCAGCGCGAGGTCGGCACAGCGGCTCGATGTGGTCAGCTCCGGGTCGCACAGCAGCGCGGCGAGCAGCGGACGCACAAAGCCGTCGATCGTACGGGCGGGGAGCCCCCGGGCCAGGAGGGCGTGCCCTGCGGGCAACTCGGGCCGGGCCAGCAGCCGTTCCACGGGTGTGGCCGCGATCCGGGCGAGCGCGGCACCGAGGCGGGCCTGGTCCACGGTACTGCCGAGCGGGGCACCGGACCGGGGTCCGGCCGAGCGCGGTCCGGCAGCCCTCGGCCGGGCGATACGCGGTCCGGTCGGCCGCGTCCCCGGCGTTCCGTTCCCCGTTCGGGGCGCGGAAGTTGCGCGGGGTGCACTCGCCAAGGCGCGTACGGCGTTGAGTGCGCCGCGTGCGCCCCCTGCGCCCCCTCCTGCCGGGGGTGCACCCGCGCGATGGTGGCGCCCTTCGCTGTGCACCAGGACGCCCGGCGCGAAGGGCTGCAGGACGAGCCCGTCGAGCCCCTGGGTCAGGCGCAGTTCGGGATACGACGTCGACAGGAGCTGACCGATCCGATCGAGCCGGAAGCCGTCGATCTTCTCGGTCGACATGCGGCCGCCGACGCAATGGGCGGCCTCCAGGACCACGGTCGTTACTCCTGCGCTGGTCAGCCGGTGGGCCGCCGCGAGGCCGGCGACTCCGGCCCCCACGATGACGACGTCCGCCTGATACACGGGCTCTAGCACGTGCCCCTCCTCGAGGTTGTGCGGCCGGTGGAGACGTCATGCCCCCAACAGGCGTGAGGAATACCCGAGTTCGGATCGAGCGTAGGTCCGTGAACGGTCAAGTGAAGTCGCGCATGAACAGAGCACGGTCGCACGGCGGTCGCATATGGTCGAACGTGGTAATCCCGCGCTGCCATTGCGCCTCGCGACAACCGCCGGAGCGCCGCCCGCAGCGCCTCCTGCTACTGCCGGAGCGCCGCCCGCAGCGCCTCCTCGATCCCCGGGAACGCGAACGAGAACCCGGACTCCAGCAGCCTCGTCGGCAGCACCCGTGCACTGCCGAGCACATCCCCGGCCATCTCCCCGAGCGCGAGCCGAAGCACCGGCGCGGGCACGGAGAAGAGCGTCGGCCGGTTCAGCACGCGTCCCATCGCCGCCGTGATCTCACGGTTGGTCAGCGGCTGCGGCGCCGTCACATTGAACGGCCCGGACAGCCCCTCCGTGTCGATGAGATGGCGGATCGCCGCCACCTCGTCGTGCAGCGAGACGAACGACCAGTACTGGCGGCCGTCGCCCATCTGCCCGCCCAGACCCGCCCGGAAGAGCGGGAACAGCCGCCCCCAGGCCCCGCCCCCGCGGGCCACCACCAGCCCGGTCCGCACGAACACCGTCCGCACGCCCGCCTCCTGGGCGGCGGCCGCGGCCTCCTCCCACTCCACGCACATCGAGGGCAGGAAGCCGTCCCCGGGCGGCGACTTCTCGTCGACCTCCCGGTCCCCGGTCTCGCCGTAGTAGCCGATCGCACTGCCGCTGACGAAGACGCGCGGCGGTCCGGGCAGCGAGGCGACGGCCTCCGCGAGCGCCGCCGTGCCGAGTACCCGGCTGTCGCGCAGCGTCTTCTTGTACTCGTCCGTCCAGCGGTGGTCGCCGACTCCGGCCCCGGCCAGGTTCACCACGGCATCGCACCCCACCAGCCCGGCCGCGTCGACGTACTGCCCCTCGGGATCCCAGCAGACCTCGTTCTCGCTCCGGGCCGCACGGCGTACCAGGCGCACCACCTCGTGCCCGTCCGCGGTCAACGACCGCACCAGGGCGCTGCCGATGAGACCGGACGCACCGGCCACGGCGATTCGGGATCGTTCCATGCGCCCATCCTGCACGCTGCGCCCCCGCCCGACCCGCCGGGCGGCGCCGGAATTCACCGGACGAATCGTCGTAGGCCCGCCGTACAGTGATCCTCATGCCGGTTCCGTACATACGCCACGCCACGCTCGACGACGAGGAGACGCTCGGACGGCTCGACCGCGCCACCTGGTCTCCGCTGCACTCCGTCCAGCCCCGCCCCCAGCCGCCGTACAAGCCCTTCTACGACGAGCGCTTCGGGCCGCGGGACCATCTCGTCGCCGAACTCGGCGGCGCCGTCGTGGGCTACATCCGGCTGGGTTTCCCGACGTCGCTGGAGTGCAACTCCCACGTTCGTCAGATCCAGGGGCTCGCCGTCGCCGAGGAGGTGCGCGGCGCCGGGGTCGGCCGGGCGCTGCTGCGGGCCGTGCAGGACGAGGCCCGGCGGCGCAGGGCGCGACGCCTCACCCTGCGCGTCCTCGGGCACAACACCCCGGCCAGGAAGCTGTACGAGTCCGAGGGATTCGTGGTGGAGGGGATACTGCCCGAGGAGTTCCTGATCGAGGGCGAGTACGTCGACGACGTGCTCATGGGAAGGTCCCTCTGAGCCCCGCACGACTTTTCCCGACGCCCGTACGAGCCTCTGTCGCGCTCACGATGTGATGTCACGATGTGATGAGGTCGCCCGTGTCCACCGCCGCCGTGGCGTGCGCCGCGCGCTGTGCGTCGCCCGCGACCTCGTCCGCCGTCAGCACGTACCCCGTCTCGTGGTCCGAGGTGGAGCGGGCGAAGACCACGCCGTAGACCTCGCCGCCGGTGGTCAGCAGCGGGCCGCCGGAGTTGCCGGGCAGGACGGTCGAGCGCACCGAGTAGATCTCCCGGGTGACGGTGTCCGAGTTGTAGATGTTCTGGCCCGTCGCATTGATCCGGTTCGCGACCGTGGCGGCCCGCAACGTCAGGTCACCGTCCTGCGGATAGCCCGCGACCACGGCCGCGTCGCCGCGCTTGGCGCTGTCGTCGAAGCGCAGCACGGGCGCGCGCAGATCGGGCACGTACAGCACGGCCACGTCCCGGTCGGGGTCGAACAGCACCACCCGCGCCGCGTACGAGGGTCCGACGCCGCCGATCCGTACGGTCGGGTTGTCGATGCCCGCCACCACGTGGGCGTTGGTCATCACATGCCGCGCCGCGTACACGAAGCCGCTGCCCTCACGGCCCTGGGTGCCCGAGGCGCCCTCGATCTTCACCGTGCTGAGCTTGGCGGCGTTCGTCGCACTCGCCGTGACGTTGTCCCCGGAGGGCTTGGCGACCCCGGCCGTGGGTTCGTTCTCGAACGGGTTGAAGACCTGCGGGAAGCCCGCCTGGGTGAGCGCGGACGTGGCGCGCGAGAACCAGGTCGGGGTGGTGTCCGGCATCGCGTTCTGCACGGCGCCCAGCAGCTTCGAATCCCGTATCCCCTCGGTGAGCAGCGGGGACGACGAGGCGCCCAGGACGCTCGCGGCCACCCACGCCACGATCAGCACGGCCACCGTGTTGGCCGCGGCCCCGCCGATCCCGTCGGCCACCCTCAGCGGCCCGCGGTCCAGCTCGCGCCGCAGCTTCAGCGCCAGGCGCCCCGCCAGCTCGTGCCCCGCCACGGCCGGCACCAGCACCGTGACCACCGCGGTCAGTGTCGCCGCCGTCGTGCCCCGTGTCACCAGGTCCATCACCCACGGCAGGATCCACACGCCGACGACGGCGCCGCCCACGAAGCCGGCCAGTGAGACGCAGCCGGCCACCAGACCACGCCGGTAGCCGGATGCCGCGTAGGCAAGGATCACCAGCATCAACAGGATGTCGAGCAGGTCCACGGAGCCGCCTTTCTCTTGGACCCCCTAGTACGCGCCGCGGGAGTCCAGTGATCAGCCACGCGCGCGTTGCGCAGGGAAATCGGTCACGCGTGCGTCGACCCGTAAAAACGTCCCGGACCGGGACAGTGGTTCCGCCAGGTGGCACACCACACATCGCGGGTACGGCGGAACGGACGGAGAGTGGGTCCCATGCGTGATCTCCGACGAGCGCTGGGGCCCCGGAAAAGACGTGCGTCAAGGACTCACGGCGCCGGCCTGCTGCTGCTCGGCTGTCTGCCCGGGGTCGCCGCCGTCCTCGCGCTGGTGATGTGCGCCCGCGGCGTCGAGCGCCCGGTGGTGATCCGGACCCCGCGGCCGGCCGGGGCCCGGTCCTCCCTCCTGCACCCTGCGCCCAAGCCGCACATCCTGCCGAGGTCGGTCTGGGCGAAGGCGGACGGGGGCACCCAGGAGCAGCCGCCGCCGCGCTACGACGACAAGGTGGTCGCGGTCTTCGTGCACCACACCGACTCGCCCAACAACTACGAGTGCTCCGACGCGCCCCGCATCATCCGGGCCCTGTACGCGGGCCAGATCGGCAACCGCCGGTGGGACGACATCGGTTACAACTTCCTCGTCGACCGCTGCGGAACGATCTACGAGGGCCGCGCGGGCGGCATGGACCGTCCTGTCACGGGCGCCCACACCCAGGGCTTCAACCACCGCACCTCGGGCATCGCGGCCATCGGCACCTTCACGGAGGGCGTGCCCGTGCCCAAGGCGATGACCGACGCGATCGCCGCCGTGGCCGCATGGAAGCTGGGCCTCGCGGACATCGACCCGCGCAGCAGGGTCCGGCTCGTCTCCAGCAACGGTCTGAGCCGGTACAAGGAGGGCACCACCGCCCTGCTGCCCGCCCTCGCGGGCCACAGGGACGGCTATATGACGAGCTGCCCCGGAGCGGCCCTCAGCGCCCTCCTCCCGGCGATCAGGGAGAAGGCGGCACATCTGCAGGGCAGGCGGTAAGTCGCGCTGTGCGCGGCTCGGTTCGCCTCCGGAACGCGATCCACAGGAACGCCACAGGCCGTACGCAGAGTCCTCAGATCCCCGCGCCCTACGGTTCGGGACACAAGCCGACTGGAGGTGGGGATCATGAGCAGCAGCAGTCGTACGGAGACCAAGCGGACGAGCGCCTGGACCGAGGCCGTGCGCAACCCCTGGACGGTGGTCTGCGCGCTCGCGACGGTCGTCCTCGGTCCGGCAGCGGTCACGGCGTCCGCCCTCGACCAGGCCAACAGGGCGCCGATGTACCACGCGGCGAAGCCCGGCCATGCGCCGGAACACCTCGTGGGCTACGGCCAGGCGCAGGCCTACCTGCCCTCGGACCCCACCCGCCGGCGCACGGCGTGAGCGGCGGGGCCGGCCGCTGTACGGGAGCCCGGCCTCAGTCCTTGAAACGGTCCCAGAGCCTGGGGTAGCGCTGGACGAGTGCCGACTCGCTCTCCAGATCGAACGGCGTCCCCTCCGGCTCGGAGGCCGCGGGCGGGATGCCCAGGTCGGGCGCCACGGTACCGGTGAGCTCCTCGTAGGCCTCGTCCGCCGCGTAGCCGAGTTCCTCGCCGTCCCCGTCGATCTCCTCGTCGAATTCCTCCAGGAGGTCGGCGAGCGAGTCGGGGTCGTGCAGGGCGCCCTCGAAGACCTCCCGGCCCTGGCCGATCAGCCAGCACCGGAAGAAGTCGAACGCGTCGTCGCTCGCCCCGTCGAGCAGCACCCAGGCGGCACCCCACAGGTCCCAGCGGTACGCGCGGTTGTACCGGGACTCGAAGTGCCGGGCGAAGTCCAGGACCGAGTCCGGGTCCAGCCGCAGCAGCCGTTCGACGAGCTGGTCGGCCTGCTCGTCGGGGTCGCCCGCGGCGGCCTCGCGGCTCGCGTCCATCAGCTCCCAGAACTCCGTCTCGTCCATCACGGGACCAGCATCGGCCCTGAGCGGGTGGGGCGCACGCGGAGTGCCGCGGTTCGTCATGGGCCGTAGAGCCCGGCGAGCCGTATCGCGTCGCTTGCGAAACGTGCGCGCAGCGTCGGGGGTGACAGCACCTCGACCTCCGGTCCCAGTGCCGTGAGTTGTGTGTGCGCGACCTCCTCGGACTCCACCGGCAGGGTCACCCTCACCCACCCGTGCTCGTCGGGGGCGTCCGCCGTCCGCAGCGCCTCCCGGGCGGACGCGGGATCGACGGCGTACGACAGTCTGCGCGCGCCCTCCTCCGACAGCCGCACCACGACCTCGGCCCGCAGGATGGACCGCGCGAACTGGGCGGCCCGCTCCTCCCAGAACGCGGGCAGATCGAACGCCTCGTCCCGCGCGAACCGCTCCCTGCCCGCGTCCACGGCCGTGAAACGGTCGATGCGGTACACCCGGAAGGAGCCGGCGGAGCCCTGCCCCGCCACCCGCGCGCACAGGTACCAGACGCCCGCCTTGAGCACGAGCCCGTACGGCTCCAGCTCCCGCTCCGCCTCGGCGTCCCCGCGGCGGTAGCGCGCCGAGATCCGCCGGTCGTCCCAGACGGCGTCCGCGACCGCCGGCAGCAGCTCGGGCGTCCCGGGCTCGCTGAACCAGTTCGGCGCGTCCAGGTGGAAGCGCTGCGCCGCCGTACGGGAGGCGTCCCGCAGGGAGGGCAGCAGCGCCGCGGACACCTTCAGACGGGCCGCGGAGGCCGCGTCCGCCAGCCCCATCTCGCGCAGCGCGCCCGGCACACCACTGAGGAACAGCGCCTCGGCCTCGCTGCGCGCGAGCCCGGTCAGCCGCGTGCGGTACCCGCCCACGAGCCGGTAGCCACCGGCCCGCCCGCGGTCGGCGTACACCGGAACCCCCGCCTCCGACAGCGCCTGCGCATCCCGGGTGACGGTCCGCTCGGACACCTCCAGCTCCTGGGCCAGCTCGGCGGCGGTCATGGAGGGCCGGGACTGGAGCAGCAGCACCATTTTGATCAGGCGGGCGGCACGCATGGGTTCATGATGCCGGGTGCCGCTGATCCGATGGCTCGTTCGCCTACGGGGGCGCCTCTCTCGCGACAGCGAAGGGGTACGGCAGACGCCGTACCCCTTCGCTCGAACCCGGCCCTTACAGGCCGTACTTGTCCCGCGCCTCCTTCACGGCGGTGGCCTTCACCTCGCCGCGCCGGGCGAGCTGGGCCAGCGCCGCGACGACGATCGACTCGGCGTCCACGCCGAAGTGGCGGCGGGCCGCCTCACGGGTGTC
Organism: Streptomyces sp. NPDC001634; assembly: GCF_040298185.1. Lineage (NCBI taxonomy): Bacteria > Bacillati > Actinomycetota > Actinomycetes > Kitasatosporales > Streptomycetaceae > Streptomyces > Streptomyces sp. NPDC001634. The sequence continues at coordinate 136,642 of NZ_JBEOZU010000017.1, forward strand.
GGAGAGGCCGAAGCCGTCGGCACCCAGCGAGGAGTAGTCCTGTTCGACCCACTGCGCGATCTGGTCCGGGACCTGGCGCATGTAGTCGGAGACCGCCAGCACCGGGCCCTCGGCGCCCTGGAGCGCCTGACGGACGTAGGGGACACGCTCCTCGCCGCGCAGGAGTGCCGCGTCGGCCTCCAGCGCGTCGCGCCGCAGCTCGGTCCAGGAGGTCGCCGACCAGACGTCCGCGGCGACGCCCCACTCCTCCGCGAGGAGCTTCTGTGCCGTCAGCGCCCAGTGGATCGCCGTGCCGGAGCCCAGCAGCTGGATACGCGGGGCGATGGGGGTACCTCCCTGCTCGAGCGAAGCCGAGAGCTCGGGGGACACCGGGGACAGGCCTGCCGACTCCGCCGTGTTGAGGCGGTACAGGCCCTTGACGATGCCCTCGTCGATGCCGAGGCCCGCCGGCTTCGCGGGCTGCGGCAGTGGCTCGTTGTAGACGGTGAGGTAATAGAAGACGTTCTGGTCCTCGCCGGGCAGAGCCTCGCCGTACATACGGCGCAGACCGTCCCTCACGATGACCGCGATCTCGTACGCGAAGGCCGGGTCGTACGTCAGCGCGGCCGGGTTCGTGGCCGCGATCACCGGCGAGTGACCGTCGGCGTGCTGCAGGCCCTCACCGGTCAGCGTCGTACGGCCGGCCGTGGCGCCCACCAGGAAGCCGCGGCCGAGCTGGTCGCCGAGCTGCCACATCTGGTCGGCCGTGCGCTGCCAGCCGAACATCGAGTAGAAGATGTAGAAGGGGATCATCGCCTCGCCGTGCGTCGCGTACGCGGTCGACGCGGCGATGAAGTCGGCCATCGAACCGGCCTCGGTGATCCCCTCATTGAGGATCTGGCCGTTCTTGGCCTCCTTGTAGTACATCAGCTGGTCGCGGTCGACCGGCTCGTACGTCTGGCCCTTGGGCGAGTAGATGCCGAGGGACGGGAAGAGGCTCTCCATACCGAAGGTGCGCGCCTCGTCCGGGACGATCGGCACCCAGCGCCTGCCGGTCTCCTTGTCACGGACCAGGTCCTTGATCAGGCGCACGAAGGCCATCGTGGTCGCCACGTTCTGCGAACCGGAGCCCTTGTCGAAGGAGGCGAAGGCCTTCTCGGCGGGCGCGGGCAGCGGGGCCAGGGGGTGGACACGCCGGGCCGGGGCCGGACCGCCGAGGGCCGCGCGGCGCTCCTGGAGGTAACGGACCTCGGGGGAGTCGGCGCCCGGATGGCCGTAGGGCACCACACCGTCGACGAACCGGCTGTCCGGAATGGGCAGTTCGAGAAGATCGCGCATCGTCTTGAACTCGTCCACCGTCAGCTTCTTCATCTGGTGGTTGGCGTTCTTCGATGCAAAGCCCTCGCCGAGCGTGAAGCCCTTGACCGTCTGGGCCAGGATGACCGTCGGCGCGCCCTTGTGCTCCAGGGCCGCCTTGTACGCGGCGTACACCTTGCGCGCCTCGTGGCCACCGCGCGAGAGGTGGAAGCACTCGAGGATCTTGTCGTCGCTCAGCAGCTTCGCCATCTCGGCGAGCGCCGGGTCCTTGCCGAAGAAGTCCTCGCGGATGTAGGCGGCGTCGCGGGTCTGGTACGTCTGGACCTGCGCGTCCGGGACCTCACGGAGACGGCGTACGAGCGCACCCGTCGTGTCGAGCGCGAACAGCTCGTCCCAGGCCGTGCCCCACAGCGTCTTGACGACGTTCCAGCCGGCACCGCGGAACTGGGCCTCCAGCTCCTGCACGATCTTGAAGTTGGCGCGCACCGGGCCGTCGAGGCGCTGCAGGTTGCAGTTGATGACGAAGGTGAGGTTGTCGAGACCCTCACGGGAGGCAAGCGCCAGGGCCGCCGTCGACTCGGGCTCGTCCATCTCGCCGTCGCCCAGGAACGCCCACACGTGGGAGGCGGAGACGTCCTTGATACCGCGGTTGGTGAGGTAGCGGTTGAAGCGCGCCTGGTAGATGGCGGAGAGCGGGCCCAGACCCATGGAGACGGTCGGGAACTCCCACAGCCAGGGAAGGCGGCGCGGGTGCGGGTACGAGGGCAGGCCGTTGCCGCCGGCCTCCTGGCGGAAGTTGTCCAGGTGGGTCTCGTTCAGACGGCCGTCGAGGAAGGCGCGGGCGTAGATGCCGGGGGAGGCGTGGCCCTGGATGTACAGCTGGTCGCCGGAGCCGTCGCCCTCCTTGCCCTTGAAGAAGTGGTTGAAGCCGGTCTCGTACAGCCATGCTGCGGAGGCGAAGGTGGCGATGTGGCCGCCGACGCCATGTTTCGAGCCGCGGGTCACCATGGCGGCCGCGTTCCAGCGGTTCCACGCCGTGATCCGGGCCTCCATCGCCTCGTCACCGGGCACGGCCGGTTCGGCGGCGGTGGGGATGGTGTTGACGTAGTCGGTCTCGAGAAGCTTGGGCAGCGCGATGCCGGTGCCCTCGGCGCGCTCCAGCGTGCGGCGCATCAGGTACGCCGCGCGGTGCGGCCCGGCCGCCTTGGCGACGGCGTCCAGGGAGGCCTGCCATTCGGCGGTCTCCTCGGGGTCGCGGTCCGGGAGCTGGTCGAGCTCGCTCGGCTGGATGGCGTTGGGGTCGGTCATGTCGCCGCCTTCCTCAGTCGAAGGGGGTTCCCTCGTCGGTAAGGGTTCGGGGATGCCCTTGGTCTTTGGCAGGACAGGGCTCGGGCTTCGGTGCAGTGTCGATGTGCGACTCCGTCGCCTGGCCCGTCGGCGACTGTAACTCCCTGATCGATGATCGATCAAAGGGGTGAGGGGCAAAACCTCTTGATTACGAGAAAGTCGGCACCCGGTGCCTCCGGCGGTGGCACCGGGTGACGCTTCCCTTCGAGGGTTTGCGCAGGTGGGGGGTGCGTTTGAGCGGGCGTACGCTCTCCTGCGACCAGCGGCTCAGGCGCGCGGTGCGCAGCCGAGCACATGGGCCTTCACCAGGTCCGCGATCCTCGGGTCCCGGCGCTTGAACGCCTCCACCAGCTCCTCGTGCTCCTCCGCGTAGGACTGCTGGACCGTGCCCAGCCAACGGATCGAAAGGGCCGTGAACACCTCGATGCCCAGGCCCTCCCAGGTGTGCAGCAGCACCGAGTTGCCGGCCGCCCGCACCAGCTCCCGGTGGAACGCCACCGTGTGGCGCACCTGTGCCGTACCGTCCGACTTGTGGTCCGCCTCGTAGAGGGCGGCCACGTGCGGCTCCAGCGCCGAGCAGTCCTCCGCCAGCCGCTCCGCCGCCAGCTCTGCCGCGATGGCCTCCAGACCGGCTCGGACCGGGTAGCTCTCCTCCAGGTCGGCCGCCGTCAGATTCCGCACCCGTACGCCCTTGTTCGGCGCCGACTCGATCAGCCGCAGCGACTCCAGCTCCCGCAGCGCCTCCCGGACCGGCGTCTGGCTGACCTCCAGTTCCGTGGCGATCCGCCGCTCCACGATCCGCTCGCCCGGCTTCCAGCGCCCGCTGACGATTCCCTCCACGATGTGCTCGCGGATCTGTTCGCGCAGCGAGTGGACGACGGGCGCGGTCATGAGGGCTCCTTAGCGAGGGCTTTGACGTTTAGACAATACGGCCGGTTCGCTCCGCGGGGAGGGCGCGCGGGGGTGCTTTCGTGCAGGTGAGACGAGGCTTACACGCTGCCCTCCGGCCCCAGTGGCTCGGTCCGCTCTGCCGTGGCGCGGTTGCGGGCCGAGTCCGGCTGGTCGCGCAGCTCCTCGCGCCCCTTGGGGGGCGGCCGCCCCCGGGCGGCAGCCCCACGCCTGACCGAAACGCGCGGCGCCCCGCCCGGAGAAGCTCCGGACGGGGCGCCGTACGTACTGCCTGATCAGGGGATCAGAGGCCGAGCTCGACCTCGAACTCGCCCGCCTCCAGGATCGCCTTGACCGCGGTCAGGTAGCGGGCCGCGTCGGCGCCGTCCACCAGACGGTGGTCGTACGACAGCGTCAGGTACGTCATGTCGCGGACGCCGATGACCGTACCCTCCTCCGTCTCGATGACGGCAGGGCGCTTGACGGTGGCGCCGATGCCGAGGATCGCGACCTGGCCCGGCGGCACGATGATCGTGTCGAAGAGCGCACCGCGCGAACCGGTGTTGCTGATGGTGAAGGTCGCACCGGCCAGCTCGTCCGGCGTGATCTTGTTGCCGCGGACCTTGGACGCCAGGTCGGCGGTGGCCTTGGCGATACCGGCGAGGTTGAGGTCACCGGCGTTCTTGATGACCGGGGTCATCAGGCCCTTCTCGGAGTCCACGGCGATGCCGATGTTCTCCGTGTCGAAGTACGTGATGGTGCCCTCGGCCTCGTTGATCCGGGCGTTGATGACCGGGTGGGCCTTCAACGCCTGGGCCGCCGCCTTCACGAAGAACGGCATCGGGGAGAGCTTGACGCCCTCGCGGGCCGCGAACGAGTCCTTCGCCCGGGCGCGCAGCTTCATCAGCCGGGTGACGTCGACCTCGACGACCGAGGACAGCTGGGCCTGCTCGTGCAGGGCCTTGACCATGTTGTCGCCGATGACCTTGCGGATCCGCGGCATCTTGATGGTCTGGCCACGCAGCGGGGAGACCTCCAGGACCGGGGCCTTCTTCGCGGCGGCCGGAGCGGCGGCGGCCGGAGCCGGAGCAGCTGCGGCGGCCTTCGCGGCCTCGGCGGCGGCGATGACGTCCTGCTTGCGGATGCGGCCGCCGACGCCGGTGCCCTTGACCGTGGACAGGTCGACACCGTTCTCCGCGGCGAGCTTGCGCACCAGCGGGGTCACATACGCGCCCTCGTCGGTCGGCTGGGCGGCGGCCGGAGCGGCCGGAGCGGCCGGAGCCGGGGTGACCGGGGCGGGCGCGGCAGGCGCGGGCGCCGGAGCCGGAGCCGGAGCCGGGGCAGCGGCGACCGGGGCGGGAGCCGGGGCAGCAGGCGCCGGGGCCGGGGCGGGAGCCGGCGCGGGCGCCGGAG